>CAZSQW010000082.1:0-3795 GCA_964609055.1 uncultured Candidatus Peribacteria bacterium | reverse complement strand
TTTTCTAAGATTTTTTATTTCTAATCCATATTATGGTCAGTTAAATATTTTTGTATCCCTTGTTAAGATAAAAATTTAGAGATGCCTATTATTTAGCTGAAGATAACATGGTATCCTCATTAAAATAAAATTTTAGAACTTCTCAAGTATATTGTTTGTATAAAGAAAAAATATTATTAACATGTCTCCTATAAAACAGATTACAAATAGATTATACTCTTTTTTTAAAATTATTCAAAAAAATATATTTTTTAATATACAGTATATTTTATTTATGTCTATATTTGAAAACACATTTATTATAAAAAATATTTTGAAAAAAGTCTTTTTTTGTTATTATATAGATGTATAAAAATAAATATAAAATATGCAATATAAAATTCCTGTACAAATAGAAAATGAAGATCCTATTTTATTATGATTATGATTAAAACAATTAGCTGTAATTATGGTTGGTGGTTGAATTGCTTTTTCTGTTTTTGATGCATTAAAATGATTATGAAATGAAATTGCAGCAATTCCTGCTATTATTTTACTTGGAATAACACTTTTAATTGCTGTTTTTAAACATTCTGAAATGACTTTCATTCCTTTTGTATTAGCTGTTTTTAGAGCTTCTATAAATTGAAAAGAAAGAAAATGGATAAAATGAGTGGATAGTTTTCAACCAATTGATATTTGATATATTAAAAATAGTGATTCTAAAAGTAATACTAAAATAACTTTTGAAACAAAATTTGATAAATTAAAAAATTTAGAAGATAAAATTAATAAAATATAATGACTGTAAATACAAGTAAAAAAGACATTCCTGATAATTCAACACAAAGATATCTTCCTTTTTCTCAAATTAGAGAAAATATAATGATTATGAAAGACAATTCTTCTAGGATTATTTTAAAATGTAGTCCTATAAACTTTCTTTTAAAATCAACTGAAGAACAAGATTCTATAATAATTAGTTTTCAAAGATTTTTAAACTCTCTAAGTTTTCCTATTCAAATAATTGTAAGATCAACTAAATTAGATATTGATTCATATATTAATAACTTAAAAGATAAAGCATTAAATCAGAAAAATGAATTATTACAAAATCAAACTTATGAGTATATTGAATATCTTAAAAAATTAATAGAGGTAGCTCAAATAATGAAAAAAGACTTTTATATAGTTGTCCCATTTGATATTGTAGAATGAGAAAGTGTTAGAAATACAAGTTTTTTTTGAACATTTAAATCTTTTTGGGAATCTATAAACTGAAATGATGATTTGATTAAAATAAGAAAACAAATAAAAGATTTTTCTAAAATAAAAAAATGATTAATTCAAAGATCTTGACAAATAAAAACAAGTTTAGAAAATATATGAATTAAAGCTACTGAACTAAATAAAATAGAACTTGTTAAATATGTAACAGATTATTATAATCCAAATATGGCTGATTTTAGTCAGCTTAAATGAAATAAATGAGATATAAATTTAATTGATATAAAATCATAAAATATGAAAAATATAACAAAATTAATTATTTTTTACTATTTATTTTCTACAAATATAAATAGTTATGCTGAATGATGATCTTGATTATTATGAGCAGTAGATAAAGATAAACTTAGAGATTGAGATTTAAATATTGAAGATATCCCAAATATTTTAAAATATTTGATAGATATTTTTTTATGATTAGCTTGAACTATTGCTGTTTTATTTGTAATTATTTGAGCATATAAATTATTATTTGGTTCTTTGAAATCAGATCATACAAAATGAAGAGAAACAATTATTATGGCTATTTCAGGTTTTGCTATTGCTGCTTTAGCTTGGTTTATAATTAAATTTATATTTAATAATTTTGGATAATATGTTATATTCTTGGAAATTTACTGACATTAAAGAAAGAGGTCAGTTATGGTATATTATAGTTCTTTCTATAATTATTTGATTAGTAATATGGTGATTTATTACAAAACAATATTGAATGAGTTTTGTAATTATTCTTTTAACTGGAATTATTTTTTATACTGAAAATAATTCTTCTGATGAAATAAATATAAAAATAACTGAATTATGAATTAAAATAGAAATGAATTTTTATGATTTCTCTAAAATTGATAGTTTTACTTTAATTTATGAGTGAGAAAATGCTGTTTTACTAAGATTGCAATTAAATAAAAAATGAATTAAAATCATTGATTTAAAAATTGATAATACTGTTGCATTAAAATTAAAAGAAATTTTACCTAATTTTATTAAAGAAAACAAAAAAGAAGATTTGAGTTTTATTGAAAAAATAATTAGAATATTAAAAATATAAAAAATTTAATTATACATTAAAAAGTAGAGTAATTTAGAAATACTCTACTTTTTTTATAATTTTTTTAAACTACACCTTGTGCTAACATAGCATCAGCAACTTTTACAAATCAAGCAATATTTGCTCATTTAATATAATTAATACTTCAATCTTTATTTGTTCCATATTTAATACAAGATAAGTGAATTTTATTCATAATATCTATTAATTTGTTATCAACTTCTTCCTTTGTCCAGTTATATCTTAAAGAATTTTGACTCATTTCTAATCCTGAAACTGCTACTCACCCTGCATTACTGGCTTTTCCTGGAGCAAAAAGAGTATTATTATTTTTAAAAATAATAATAGCTTCTGGAGTTGAAGACATATTTGATCATTCTCAAATTACAAAAATTCAATTTTTCATAAGATTTTTAGCATCATTTTCTTCTATTTCATTTTGAGTTGCACAGGGAAGAGCAATATCTGCTTTTATATTCCAAGGTCTTTCTCATTTTAAAAATACAGCTTTTGGAAAATCTTTTAAATACTCTGAAATTCTTTTTCTTTCAACATTTTTTATTTTTTTGATAAATTCTAATTTTTCTGAATTAATTCATTCTTCATCATAAATTGTTCAACTAGAATCAGATATTGTTAATACTTTTGCTCATAATTCTATACATTTTTCAATAGCATATTGAGCAACATTTCAAGAACCAGAAATTAAAACTTTTTTTCATTTTAAAGAATTATTCTTAACTTCTAACATATTTTTAATAAAGTATACAAGTCCATATCAAGTAGCTTCTGGTCTAATTAAACTTCCTCAAAATTCTAACCCTTTTCAAGTTAAAATACCTGTGAATTCATTTTTTATTTTTTTATATTGTCCAAATAAGTATCAAATTTCTCTTGCACCAACTCAAATATCTCCAGCTGGAATATCTGTATTTGCTCAAATATGCCTATATAATTCTGACATAAAACTTTGACAAAATTTCATTATTTCATTGTCAGATTTTCATTTTGGATCAAAATTACTTCAACCTTTTCAACCTCACATTGGAAGTGTTGTAAGAGAATTTTTAAAAACTTGTTCAAATCAAAGAAATTTTAAAATACTTTCATTTACAGATGGATGAAATCTTAAACCTCATTTATAAGGTCAAATAGCAGAATTAAATTCAATTCTAAAACCTTTATTTACTTGAATATTTCCAGAATCATCTAACCAAGATACTCTAAAAGTAATTATTCTTTCTGGTTCAATCATTCTTTCTAAAAGAGCTTTATTTTGATATTTTGAATTTTCATTTATAAAAGGAATTACAGTTTCAAATACCTCCTCAACAGATTGTATAAATTCTTTTTGATTTGGGTTTTGTATTCTAATATTATTAATGAAAGTTTTTAAATTATAAGTCATATTATTTTGATTAAATATTATACTTTGTAGTATAATATATTTTAATCTTAAATCAAGATTAAATAACAATAAA
>CAZSQW010000081.1:0-3833 GCA_964609055.1 uncultured Candidatus Peribacteria bacterium | reverse complement strand
GCTGTAAAAACGAGCATATCATATTAATAAATTTATAAAAATCAAATTTAAATTTGATTTTTATAAATTATATTTCAACTTATTCAATTCAATAACTCTTCAAGCAACTTCAACTCTAGGATTTATTGCCTTATCTTCACTTCATTCAAAGAAAAAACTATTATCAATATTCTCTTCTTCCATAATTTTTTTTAATTTAATTTCAATATCTCTAATTACCATCATTTTATCTAAAACATTGTAAACTCTCATAACAGCTTCAATATTGTCAAAATCTGTCATTCTAACAATTTGTTCTAACCTTTCTCAACTAGCTTTAAATAATAAATCTCATTCATAAGATATAGTAACTTTTCTTGGATCTTTTTTATCTTTTAAATCATACATTTTAATTTCTTCTTTTCAATCTTCATTTAATTCTATAACTTTTTCTTTTGCATAATTATCAATCAAAAAATCTTTTAATTCTTCTATTGAATCTCAAGTAGCAGAAGAAATCATAAATACTTTTACTTTTGGATATTTATTTTTAAATTCTTCAAGTAAAAAATCCTTAATTTCAATATCTAATAAATCTGATTTAGAAAAAACAATTATCTCTTCTTTTTGTTTTAATTTATCAGAAAATAATTCAAGTTCTTTTCTAATATCTTCATAATCTGAAAAAACTTTATCTAATCTATAAGAATCTAATAAATGCAATAAAACACCTGTTCTTTCTATATGTTTTAAAAATTCTACTCATAAACCTTTTCATTTATGAGCTCAAGGGATTAATCAAGGAACATCTTCTAAAACTAATGATTTTCATTTATAATCTAAAACTCATAAATTAGGAACAATAGTTGTAAATGGATAATCTCAAATTTTAGCTTCTACATTAGTTATTTTATTAATTAATGTAGATTTACCAGCTGAAGGAATTCATATAATTCAAATATCTGCTACTAATTTTAATTCTAATTTCAAATCTTTTTCACAGAACACATCTCAAAGTTCAGCAAAAGCTGGTGCTTGTCTTGTTGAAGAACAAAAATGGGCATTTCAAAAACCTCATTTTCATCATTTTACTAATAAAAATCTTGTTTTATCCTCATCTAAATCAGCTATTTTAGCTCAAGTATTAATGTCTGTAATAATTGTTCAAACTGGAACTTTCAAAATCAAATCTGGTGCATTTGCTCAATGACAAGTATTTGTACCTCATCTTTCTCATTTTTCTGCTGCCAATATTTTTTTATGCCTGTACTCAGAAAGTGTATTTAAATTAGTAGTTGTTTCAATATAAACATCTCAACCATCACCTCCATCTCATCCCCAAGGACCTCATTTTGGAATATATTTTTCTCTTCTCCAAGAGACTAAACCATCACCTCATTTTCCTGAAATAACTTTTATCTCAACCTCATCTATAAACATTTTTTTATATTAAATTAACAAATTCTGTAGAATCTAAATTAAATTCATTTTTTATTTTATAAGAAGATTCTTCTTCTATGTTTTGTCATAATGTATGTAAAAACATATCTTTCCCTTCTCCATATGGAATAACTAATTTTGCTTCAATGCTTTCAAATATTTTAGCACTTTCACGACTACCAATAATAATTAAAATATCAACATCTCAAAAAAATGTCAAAATTTCTTCTTTTAATTCAAAACTATCATTTGAAATAATAACTAATCTTTTTTTATCAACTAAGAAATTATAATAAAGTTCATCTCTATATTTTTTAGTTTCAACTAAAATTCAAGATTTTTCATATTCTCATGGGTAAGATATATCAAATCCATCTAAAATAGTTTTTTTATTTTGTATATTAAATGAAATCTCATTTTTTTCACTATCAGAAATAATTAATTCTGATTCTTTGTATTTTATACTTAACATATTTATTATTAAATTTTTAACTAAAATAAATTTTATTTCTTGCAATTATTCAAACTAAATCAAATTTTAATTTTAATTTTGGAATATCTTTTATATTAATCCAATCATAACCTGTAAATCTTTCTTCTATCCTAGGAATAGGCTTTCTTATTCAAGAATATTTTACTAAAAATAAGTAAACATCCTTATCAATAAATGGTCTTCATGGAAGATAGCTGGCACAAAAAGTATAATTTAATTTTGTAATAAATTTTATTACTTCTAAATCAGATTCAAATAATCCAGCCTCTTCTCAAATCTCTCTCAATGCTGTATCTTTTGCAATTTCATCATCCTCTATTTTTCCTTTAGGTAAAACATATTCACTTTCTTCTCTGGAATTTTTCCATTTAAGAAGTAGGATTTCAATTTTTCAGTCTTTTTTTCTATATACAACACCTCAAGATGATTTTTCATATTTTATAGTCATATTAAAATCAAATCAATAATAAATTTAATATATGATACAAATAAAATATAAAAACACAAATTCTTTTAATTTTTATTTATTTAAAAAACTATTTTTATAAAAAGTCAAGAGTTTATTTTGTATAATATATTGCAATAATAAATTATATATGCTAATATTTTTATATAAAAACAAAAAATAAAAATAAAAATAAATAAAAAAAATGAACAATAATGAAAATGATAATATATTAGATATCTTAGGAGCAATTGAGCTTCCTAATAATATTTTGGAAACAAAAAAAGATGATTTTAAAAAAAATAAAATAATAACAATAAAATTTTCTTTTTTTATAAAATTTAATAATAAACAAAAGACTGAAAATATAATTATATCCAAAGTAAAAAAAGAATATAAAGTATTAAAAGAAATTCTAAAAACAGCTGTTTTTTGAATAAAATATATAATAACTTCTGCATTTATTTTTTGAATTTTACTTTTAACTACAAATTTTTCAGCATATTCAAATATCATACAAAGTTACATTTTTAAAGATCAAAATAAACAAGAATCTATTTCTTTATTAAATTCAGTTAATGCAGGAAAAATTACAGAAAATAATATTTTAGATAAAAAAGAAGATAATAATAAAAATGAAAATATAATTAATTTAAAAACTGAACATAGTACAAAAAATTTTTCTATCAAAAAAATTCTTACAAAAAATAATAATGATAATATTGATTTAGATATAAATATTGTTCCATATGAAAATAGAATAGTAATACCTAAAATTGGAAAAAGTATCCCTTTAATTGATATAGTAGAAACAACTGTAGAATCAAAAAATAAGCTTGAAAATATTTTAATGAAAGAATTGGAATTTGGTATAGTTAGATATCCTTGAACAGCTAAACCAGGAGAAAAATGAAATTCTTTTATATTTGGACACTCATCTAATTTTCCTTGGATTGCAGGTGACTATAATGAAGTTTTTTCTAGATTGTGACAAATGCAAAAATGAGATATTGTTTTTTCATACTATGGGCAAAAAAAATACAAGTATAAAATTACTTGAAAAAAAATTGTAAAACCAACTGATGTTGGAGTTTTAAAAAATGATAAAAACAAAAAACAATTAACTTTAATGACTTGTTGGCCTATAGGAACTACTTTAAATAGATTAATAGTAGTTGCAGAATTAGTTGAATAATAAAAAATAATTTTAAAATATGATTTGATTTGAATATAAAATTTTAACAACTTCTGAAATATTTGAAAAAATAACTTATATTTCTATAGAGCCACTACCATGAATATTCTTTATAATAATTTCAATTTTTTTTATTTTTATTAATATAAATTATATTTTTCCTGCTATTGTATTTAGTATTGAACATATAAAAAAAGAAAATATAAAACAACAAAGAAAAAAACTATTAAGACAAATAACTTTACAAAAAGAAATAGAAGATGAAATTGAACAAAGTTTTA
>CAZSQW010000080.1:0-3982 GCA_964609055.1 uncultured Candidatus Peribacteria bacterium | reverse complement strand
AAAAAAAGATGTTTTCTCTAAACATCTTTCATACTTAATTGAATTTTTCCTTTTTCTTTATCTATATTTATAACTTTTACTTTTACTTTATCACCAACTGAAACTATTTCATTTGGGTCTGAAACAAATTTATCTGCTAATTGTGAAACATGAACTAATCAATCATTTTTCAAACCAATATCTATAAAAGCTCCAAAAGCTACTACATTTCTAACTGTTCAATCCATAATCATTCAAGCTTCAACATCAGCCATTTCTACTTTTTTTGTAGCTTTTTTGTGTGCTGAATTTACTCTTGGGTCTTCTCAAATTTTAGAATAAGCATCTCTTATAAATTTAAGAGTAACTTCTGTAAAATCTTTTCTAATTTCTACTGGAACTTTATCTATACTAAAAATTTGATTTTCAATAACATATTTAGCAAACTCATATTGGTCAGGATGAATATCTGTATTATCTAATTTTTCTTCACTTTCTGGAATTCTCAAAAATCAAATTGCTTGTTCATAAACTGTGTCTGATAAAACTTTTTTAAGCTCTGTTCTATTTTTGTAAGGTCTATTTTTATATATTTTTTTAGCAACTGTTTTATTAATACCTGAAATATGATTTAATACATAAATAGAAGCTGTGTTCACATTAATACCAACTTGATTAACTGCATCTTCTACCACATAACCTAGTTTTTCTTCTAATTTTTTTTCAGACATATCGTGTTGATACATACCTACTCCAATACTTCCAACTGGAACTTTTACTAGTTCTGATAATGGGTCTACAAATCTTCTAGCAATAGAAATTGTTCATCTATCTGTTAAATCTAAATCTTTGAATTCTTCTTGAGCAATTTTAGAAGCCGAATAAACTGAAGCTCCACTTTCATTTACAATATAAATTGGAAGTTGTGAAATTGTTTGAACTAATTCAACAGTTTCATTAGAAGCTGTACCATTTCAAACAATAACTATTTCAATATTATGTTTTTCAAGTAATTTTTTAATCATTACTTTAGCAGTATTAGCTGAATGTAAAAATATTTTAGAAAATTCAATAGGATTAGCTCATTCATCTAAAACTACAATCTTACAACCTGTTCTAAAAGCAGGATCAAGTGCTAGAATTTTTTTACCATATTCTGGTTTTGTCATAAGTAGAGCTGATAAATTAGTTTGAAAAACTTTTATAGCATCATCTTCTCATAATTCTGAAAGCATTCCAGAAACTTCATTTTCTACAGATTTATAAAGAGTTTTATAACCAGTTTTAATAGAATCTAAATATATTTCTCAAACTTGAGTAGTAAAATCATTATCAAAATTATTTAAAAATTCTTGTTCTAATTTTTCTGCTTTTAATTTCACAGATAATATTTTTAAATTCTCTCATCTATTTAAAGCTAATATTTGATAAGGTTTAATTCTTGAAATGTTAATTGTAAAGTCTGAATAAATTTCAAATTTATGAATATCTTTTCTGATATTTTCAGGTAATTTTGCAATAACTTTTTCACCTTTTATTTTAGAAACAATATTAGATTTTTTTTCTAAATAACTTCTTAAAAATTCTCTTATTTCACTATTAGCAACAATTTCGGCAGCTATGATTTCTTTAGAGCCATCTATAATTTCTTCCTCTTTATTTTCTTTTAATAAATTAACAAATTCAGAAGTATTTTTGAATTCTTCTCAATTTTTAATAAAATCAGCAATCACTTGAAAACCTTTTTCAATAGCAATCATTGCCTTAGTTTTCTTTTTAGATTTATAAGGTTTATAAATTTCTTCAACTTCTTTCAAAGTTAAAGCACTAATAATATTTTCTAATAATTCAGGAGTTAATTTACCCATTTCATCAATTGTATTGATAGCAGTATTTTTCATCTTCCAAATTTTCTCTTGTTTTTCTCTCAAACTAACAATATCTCTAATCACATTTTCATCCAAATCTCCAGTTGCTTCTTTTCTATATCTAGCAATAAAAGGAGTAGTTGAACCTTCAGCTATTAAATCCAAAACAGTTTTAGTTTGGAAGTCTTTTAATCATAATTCTCTAGAAACTCATTCTACAAAATTAGGTTCAGCTATTAAGTTTGTACTAACAAATTTAGTAGACTCTTCTTCAATAATTTCTGTCATTTTTTTATGATTATTTTTTAAACTATTTTAAGTATAGAAATATTTCTATTTTTTACTAATTTAATTTCCAAATAAATATTTTAATTTCATAAGTGACTGTTATTTAAAAGTGACCTTGTACTTTACCTTTTTTACTATATAATTAAGTAGTATAATTTATATCTTATATATTATAAGGTATTTTGAACTATACAACCTATAATTAAACAACTTTTAATAATGAATAAAGATAGACAAAAAAAAATAGAAAAAATTATTAGAAAAATTACTAGTGATTTTATTAGCCAAAAACTTCCTGATGAAGATAATATTTTTGGAATTATAAATATTTGAGAAATTATATTAAGTATTGATTGAAGCTATGTAGATATTTATATTAGTAGCTTTGTACATCAAGAATCTTTAGCTAAAATTTTGGCAAAAAGTGCTTATTTAATCCAAAGAAATATTGGTAAAAAAATAGGACTTAGAAATAATCCTAAAGTAAGATTTAGATATGATGATAGTTGAAGAATTTGATCTCAAATAAATGAGACAATATCTGAAATTGATGATGAAATTCAAAAATATAAAACAAATAAAAAAATCTAATAAAATTTTATTAGATTTTTTTGAATTATACTAATTCAACAGTTGCACCAGCTTCTACTAATTTAGCTTTAATTTCTTCAGCTTCACTTGCTTCTAAATTTTCTTTAATTGCACCACCATTATCAGCTAAACCTTTAGCTTCTTTTAATCCAAGACCAGTAATTTCTCTAATTACTTTAATAACAGCAATTTTAGAAGCACCAGCATCTTTTAATTCAACAGTTTTAGTTGAGCTTTCTTCAGCACCACCTTCAGCACCACCAGCAACCATAACTGGAGCAGCAGCAGAAACACCAAATTCTTCTTCCATAGCTTTAACTAAATCATTTAATTCAACAATAGATAATTCTTTAACTAAGTCCATAATGCTTGAAGCATTTTTACATAAATCAGCCATAATAATTTTTATTAATTATAAATATATTTAAATGTGTGATTATACTCTCACACAGAGTTTAACTTAATAATCAGTTAATTCCTGAAACTCTATATATAGAGTTTCAATATATCAAATGATAATTATACTTCAGTTTTTTCTTCTTTTTTCACTTCAATTTGTGATAAATTTTCTTTTCATTGAGATTCAACTTCTGTTGCAGCAGCATCAAGAAATCTTGCCATTCCAGATAATGGAGACATAAGAGAACCAACCATTCTTCCAAGTAAAGTTTCTCTTGAAGGCATACCAGCAATTTCTTTTGTATCAGCAGCATTTTTTACTTCTCATTCAAAATAAGAACCTGTCCAAGACATTTTTTCTTCACCTGGTTGACCTTTTTTCATAAAATCATTAACTTTACCAAGACCAGCAACAGCATCATCATTAGATAATACTAAAGCAATTTGATTAGGTAATAGTTCATTATCAATTTCAATATTATAAATTTCTTTAAAAGCAATTTTAATAAGAGTTTTTTTAACTAAATGAAATTCTGCATTAACTTCTCTTAAATTCACTCTTAAATTAGTAATTTCTTCAACTGTTAAAGCAGAATTAGTAGTAAATCCAACACTATTAGCAACTTTTAATTTTTCTTTTAAAGCTGTTAATATTTCTTCTTTTTTATTTCTTGTAAGAGCCATTTTTATAGTAATTATTTTTATATAAAAAAATCTTTTTTTCATTTGAGAATGAAAAAAAGATTTTGTTTTCTTTTAGATTTATATTTCTATTTGAAAATTTCTTCTTTTTTACTATCTCGGTAGGGCTTGTATAAATGCCTACTGTCTAAAATAATATATTTAAAGTAATAACA
>CAZSQW010000079.1:0-3984 GCA_964609055.1 uncultured Candidatus Peribacteria bacterium | reverse complement strand
GTTTTCAAGATCCATCTAGAAGTAGTCTTCTTTCTTTTTCTTGTTTTATAACCAAGAGCTGGCATCCCCCAAGGAGTCTTAGGAGCCTTCATACCAATAGGAGATCTACCTTCTCACCCACCATGTGGATGATCAACTGGATTCATGGCTTTACCTCTAACTTGAGGTCTTTTACCCATCCATCTAGATCTTCAAGCTTTACCAATTACTACTGATGAATTATCTAAATTAGAAACTTGTCCTAAAGTAGCAAAACATTTTTTATGTACTAATCTAATTTCACCTGATGGCATTTTAATTTGAGTATATTGTCCTTCTTGAGAAACAACTGTAGCAACTCAACCTGCAGCTCTAACAGAAATTCATCCATTATTCACTATAAGCTCAACGTTGTACACTTCTAACCCTGTAGGAATATTCCCAACTTCCATTCTATTTCCTGATTTCAAAGGAGCATTATCAGAAGTAACAATTTTATCACCAACATTCATATCTTTATGAGCTAGTACATACCTTCTTTCTCAGTCTGTATAACAAACTAAAGCAATAAAAGCAGTTCTATATGGATCATATTCAATTGTTTCCACTTTAGCAATAATATCTTTTTTATCAGTTCCATTAAAATCAACTAATCTATACTTTTTAGCATGACCACTTCCTTGATGTCTAACTGTAATCCTTCATGTGTTATTTCTACCAGCATGTTTTTTAAGTTTTACAGTAAGAGGTTTATAAGGAGTTGATGTAGTCAATTCTTCATAAGTTAAACTAGTCATTCACCTTCTACCATTTGTAGTAGGTTTAAATTTTTTAATTCCCACCTTGTTTATTATTAAGAATTTAAAATAACTATTTAACTAATGTAACATCAATTTTTGCTTTTGCATCTTTTAATGTCACATAAGCTTTTTTAGTAGTTCTTTTTCTTATTTGCATTCATTTTTTACCAAATTTGAATTTCATTCTAGTATTAAGTATATTAACTCTAGAAACAGTAACACCATATAATTCTAAAATTGCTTTTTTAATATCAATTTTTGTAGCATCAGATGATACTTCAAAAACATAAGTATTATTAGTAATTTCTAAATTAGAAGATTTTTCTGTAACAATTGGTTTTTTTAGAATTCTATAAAGTCTCATCTTTTGCTATTTTATTAATAACTATTTTACTAATTTTTCTAAATTCTCTAATGCAGATCTTTCTAACACTAAAGTATTATATTTTAGTAAATCTTTTATATTTAAGTAATTAACTAAGATAGTCTTTACATAAGGTAGATTATTAGAAGATCTTTCAATTTCTTCATTTTTATTAGCTAGACCAAACAAAATATTTTTTTCATATGGTAATGCTTTATAAAACTTATCTGCTTCCTTAGTATTAGGTTTTTCAAAAGAAATTCCATCAACAACTACTAAATTATTATTACTTAACTTAGAAGTAAGAACACTAAACAATGCTAATCTTCTTTCTTTTTTATTCATAGAAAGTGTAAAGTTTCTATTGTTTTTTGGACCAAATACAACTCACCCCTTTTTTCTAATTGGTGATCTATTTGAACCCATTCTTGCTCTACCAGTACCTTTTTGTCTATAGATTTTTCTAGTAGAACCTCTTCTTTCTCATCTTGTCTTAGTGTGAGCAACATTCAATCTAGCATTTGCTAGTTGGTAAACTAAAGCTCTGTGTATTAGGTTTTCGTTTACTACAACTGCAAATATAGATTCATTTAACTCAATTGTACCAGAAGTTTTACCTTCTTGGTTATAAATCTTAGTTTCCATTGGAAGTTTTTAAGATTAGGAATTAAAAAACTATACTAACAATTGTATTTCTACCTCCAGGAACTCATCATCTAACTCAAATTACTCCAAGTTCTTTATTAATAAGCTCAACTGGAACACTTCTTAAGTTAACCTTAATGTTCCCATGATGACCATGCATCTTTTTACCTTTATGTGTTCTTGTTGGTTTTCTATTACCAATAGAACCTAATGCCCTGTGGAATTTAGAACCGTGACTTGCTGGTCATCCATGAAAATTATGTTTTTTCATAGCTCATGTAAACCCTTTTCATTTAGAAAATGCAACAATGTTAACACCTTCAACTCCTTCCAATATATCAGAAGTAATACCATCACCTACTTTATATTTTTCTAAATCACCTTCATTTAAAGGAAATTCAGTAATAGTAGTAAATTCAGATGTATTAAGAGTTTTTTTATTTTCTCCTAATTTACCTTCTTCTCCATCTTTAAGAATTCAAATAATAAGAGCTTCATAACCATCACTTTCAACAGTTTTAATTCAAACAACTTTAAGTTGTGGGACTTCAAGAAGAGTAACTGGAACAAATTTATCTCATTTGATCACTCTTGTCATCTCTAACTTTTTAGCCAAAATTCAAGCCATCTCCTAAAATGATTATAATATAAAGTCATAGGTTAAACTTCCGAACAACTAAATAGAATTGCAGTTATAATATCTAATATTTTAAAAAAATTCAAAATATAAATATTTAATAACTCCATTTATTAGTTGAAAAATAGTTCAACTTAACCTTTTCTTATGCACTTTTGAAGGATATATCCATCAAAAAGCTCATAGATAATATAAGAAAATATACTAAAGTCAAAAAAAAAATAGACTTTTTTATGTTTTCTTTTTAATTCACCAAATTAATTAAATCAAAAATACTAACAGTATTTTTTTCTCTATCTTTTCAAATTAAAAAACTATTGTCTACTTTTTTTGAATACTCCTTTAAAAAACTATTAATTCCTGAAAAATCAGATGTTTTTAATTTATTTTTAAATTTTACCTCAAAAATATCTAAATACATAGTTTTATCTAAAATAAAATCTACTTCTTTTCAAGATTTTGTTCTCCAATACTTTATTTCTCAAATATTATTTTTAATAAATTCTTGCAAAACAACTCATTCAAAAAGCTCTCATTTATCAATTCTTAATTCCACATCAGTTAAAAAGTTTTTAATAAAATAATTTTTTACTCAATTATCTAAAAAATAAATTTTAGGAGCTTTTATTATTTCTTTATTTTTATTAGTAAAAAATGGTTTTACTTGTTTTATTATAAAAGTTTGTTCTAATATTTCTAAATACGATTTCAAAGTATTTATATCTACATCAGAAAAATTTGCTAAGTCTGTATAATTTATTTGTCATCAATTATTAATAGACAGATAAATAACTATTTTTTTAAATCAAGTAATATTTTTTATATTCAAAAAATCCAAAATATCTTTTTTTAAATACAGATCAAAAATATTTTCTAAAACATCTTGTTTATCTTTTTCTAAAACAGTTTTTGGATATCAACCAAAAATCATATATTCATACAAAAAATCATAATATTTTTTTGAAATTTTTTCTAATTTTCAGTCTATATTTTTAAATTTTTCAAAACTAATCAAATCATTTTTTTCTCAAGACATAATTAATTTCCAACTAATAAATTCTTCTAAATTCAAAGAATACACATAAAATATTTTTTTTCTTCCAGATAAAGATTCTTGAATTTTATTTTTTATATCCATAGAGCTAGAACCACTAGCTATTATTTTTATATTTTCAAATTCATCATATATATTTTTAAAAATTCTCTCTGAATTCTCACAATATTGAAATTCATCTACATACAAAACAATGTTTTTAGACAAATCAAAATCATTAATTTTCAAATAATTTATAATATTTTCAATACTAGAAAATTTTTCACAATCTGAATTTTTATCCAAATTAAACCATAATTTTTGATTTTTGTCTTTTTTAAAAAAATATTTCATTATGGAAGTTTTTCCAACTTGTCTTGCTCATAACAAAATCAAAATTTCTTTTTTATCCAAATATTTTTCAATTTCTTTAAATATTTTTCTTTTATACATAAATAGTTATACTAGAATATAAATTAACTTATATTCTAGTATAACTATTTCATTTATTAAATCAAGTATTTTT
>CAZSQW010000078.1:0-4041 GCA_964609055.1 uncultured Candidatus Peribacteria bacterium | reverse complement strand
TTTAGATATACTATTATTACAAAGTCTAGGTATAAAAATAAATCCTAGATCCTCCCCATAGTAATATGGGAGAATAAATGAAATAAGATTAAAATAAATTTTTAATCTTATTTTTTATATCTAAATAATCTTCATTAGATATTTTTCATATTTTTTCAATAAATCTTTTTGAATCAATAGTTTTTATTTGAGATAAAGTAATATAAGAATCTTTGTTAAAATATTTATTATCTATTTTGTGATAAAATTTATTTTTTTTTCATTTTATTGTCATTGAAGCTATTAAAAACATAGTTCAAATTCTTTTTATTATTAATACAGGCCTTTTAAAATCATTTCATTTTCAATTACTTTCATATCAAATATTTTTTCATAAAGAAATATACCAAATTTCTTTATGTTTTGCATATTTGTTTTTATGTTTAGAATTGATTTTATCTTTTAAATTACACCATTTTTTATACTCTATATTTTCCATTTATTTATAATTTATAATTTACTTTGTTTTAGTTTATTTTAAAACAAAAAAAAGTAAAATAAAACTTTGACTTTTTTTTTTCTATATATAAAATATGGAGGCTTAAAATTTAAGTACTATTTTATATCCTTCCAAACTCAATGAAGATTGGATGAATAACCAAGGGAAAAACTATGGTAAACTATGAACTAATGATGATTGTAGATCCTACATTATCAGATGATGAAAGAACAGCAAAAATTGATATTATAAAATCAATTTTAGATAAAGCTGGTGCAAAAATAACAAATGAAGATGTTATTGGAGATAAAAAACTTGCATACAAAATTAATAAAAAAGATAGAGCATTTTATGTTTTATATACTCTTGAATTAGATTGAACAAAAATTAAAGAAATTTCAGTAGAAATGAATTTAAACAGAAGTATTTGGAGATATATATTTGTGAAAATTGAAGATTAATTAATAACTTAAAAAAGATGAGAACAGTAAATAAAGTAATTCTTATTGGAAATATTACTAGAGATCCTATGATTAAAACTACTGAAGGTGGTAAAAAAGTAGCATTATATACTATTGCAACTAATAGATACTATAAAACAACAGATGGTGAAAATAAATCTGAATCAGAATTCACTAATTGTGTATCTTGGGGAACATTAGCTGAAAGATGTGAAAATTTTTTAACAAAAGGTAAATTAGTTTATATAGAAGGTAGATTAAAAACTAGAATTATTGAAAAAGATAATGGTGAAAAAATTTATAAAACTGAAGTTGTTGTGGGAAATATTATCTTTTTAAATAAAAGATGAGAATTTACTGAAAATACTATAGCTGAAGAAGAATTTGTAGGATGAAGTGATTTTGATGATTAAAAACAAGACAAGGGGCTAAAACCACCTTGTTAAAAAAAATATTAATTCAACAAGGTGGCTTTAGCCCCTTGTCTAACTAAAAAAAAATGTCTAAAAAAACATGTCCACTAGATGGAGAAAATATAGACTACAAAAATGTAGAACTATTAAAAAAATATATTACAAAATTTGGTAAAATTGTACCAAGATACTATTCTAATGTATCTTTAAAAAATCAAAAAAAATTAGCTAAAGCAATTAAAAGAGCTAGAATTATGGCTTTAATTCCTTTTGTTAAATCATTTGATCCTAATTTTGAAGGGTAATTATATTAAAAAGACTATATTATAAAAATCTAGTCTTTTTTTGTTTTTAAATTTTACAAGCCATATGTTTTTTATATAATTAATTTATTATTTAATAACAAAAATATATGAAAAATTTTTTGAAAAAAATAGTAGCACTAGCTATTATTCTGTGAATGTTTGGACAAGTAAGTATAAATAGTTTTGCAGATTATAATTATGAATTATCTTATGTAAAAGAAGATATATTAATTTTAAAAAAAGAATTACAAAATATTAAATGATGAGAAAAAATTATTTCTAAAATTGATGCTTTTGTAGAAAAAATAGATGATAATAAGGCTAAAACTTTAGAAGCTAAAATAAAAATAATAAAAGATAAATTAATTAATAGAGATGATATAATTTCTAAAAAAGAAGAAAAAATATTATTAATAATAAATTATATTAATAATAAATTAAAGCTTAGAAAATTATTAAAAGCTGAACAAGTTAAAAAAGATGCTTTTAAAAATACTTTATCTGAAAGTGATATTAAAAAAGTAAATACTGAATTAGTAAAAATTCAAAATAATCTTTTAAATACTTGAGTAAGTTATTATAAAAATATTTTATGAGAATTAGAAAAATATACTAATTTTGAAGAAAAAGGTAATTTCAATGCAAGTGTAAAAGTTGATATGTGAGAAAAATATAAGTGAGATTTTTCTTTAAAATTAAAAGATTATGTTTCTAAAAATTCTGGTTTTGATACTCAATTTAAAACAAGAATTGAAGCAGTACTTAATGCTACTGAAAACTGAAAAGAAATAAAAGCTGAAATTTCTGCTTTGGTTGATTATATAATGAAAGACCAAAACTATTATGTTTTATTAAAAGATTTAAAAATAGTTAATGATAATGATGTTTTAAAAATGGAAAGCTATGTTTCTAAAATAAAAGAAATTGCTGCAAAAAATAAATATATTCATTTTGAAGATAAAAATGCAGCTAATTTAGTTAATATTTTAAAACAATTAAATCCTTCTAATATTTTAAATCAAGGAAAAACTATTGCTAGTAAACCTTTATTTACAGCATATAAAAAAGTTTGAACTAAATATTATCTAGTTCCTTCTAAATATGGTTGTGATACTGCTAAAACTTTAGCTAAAAAATTTGATCCATTCAATTGAAGTAACTGTACAGAATCTCAATATCAAAATTTATTATCAGATATTGCTGATACAAAAGCTGAATTTTATATAGATTTTTCAGGTAAAAATACTATTATTTGATTTGAAGCAGATAGTATTGATAATGATGTAGAAAAATTTAATGGTTTTATTTCTTTTTCAGATAAATATATTGAAGAAGTAAAAGCTATAATAGTTCCAAAACAAGAAAAATATAAATGAGAATGAGCTGAATTACATTTTGTTAGAGCTAAAAAATTAGATGCTAAAGTTTTAGTAAAAGATCTACAAATAGATTTTAATTTAAAATCTACTCTTGATGGAGTTAATAGATTTAAAACTATTGATTTTAAATTTAATAAAGAAGATGATTTTAGTTCAGAATTAACTTTAAAAAATAGAAAAATTACAGGTAAATATAATGCAGAATTATATAATAGTAAAATGGTTTGAACTATTACTTGAAAAACAGATACTTCTAATAAAATTTCTACTTTTAAATTAGATAATAAACATACTATTTCATCAGGATATAATCCAGGTGAAGTTAATACAACTCTAGAGTATTCTTACTGAAAATATAGTTTTAAAAATATAGCTACTTTTGAGTGAAATAAATCAGATATTTTAATTTCTGCTACAGTTAAAAATAAAAAATTAACAGCTTGAGAAATTAATATTGATGTTCAAACTAAAGAATGAAAATTTGATTATGACTCATATAAAATGATTTATTCTTGAGATTTCAAAAAATTAGTTGATTGAAAAATTGAATTAAAAAATAAAAATATTACTTGAAAAACTAGTGTTTTTAAAGATAACAAAGAATATTTAGTAATCACAAATAAAGGTAGATTAGAAGAAGATAAACTTGAATTAAATAATAAAATAGAGTTTGCAGAAAGTTTAATGAAATATATAGATCCTATTAATTGAGATATAAAAGAGAAAGTTGAATTAAATCCTGAGGCTAACTTTAATATAAAATTTGATATTACATCAAATAAAAATGATGCAAATATTTATTTTGATTATCAAGAAAGCAGTAAAAAAATTATAGAAGTTGAGTTAGATAATAAATCTAGAAAAACTTATAAAAAAGTAAAAATTATGGCTCCACTTCCTAATGATACTATAGAAGCTGATGAAGTTTTTAGTAATACTAAAATGTATTAAAAAAAATATTTTTCTAAAATAAACTCAAATTATAACATAAAACTAATTACCTTA
>CAZSQW010000077.1:2019-4042 GCA_964609055.1 uncultured Candidatus Peribacteria bacterium | reverse complement strand
AAACTAATAGTTTTAAAAACATATAATATTATCTAATAAATACTATGAAAAAAATATTAACCTTAATTATCTTGTCATTATTCATTACATCAGTAAATGCAATGAATCCAGCTGACTGATTGAAAAAAATTCCTGATAATTTTAAATCTGAATGTTACCAAAATTATAACAAAATTGATAAATCAAAAATATGGAATAATCAAAATGCTAGATATAAAACATATAAAATAGATATAAATAAAACTAAAGACTTAGTTATAACTCAATATGGTTTTATTTTACCTTATAAATATTACTCAAATAATAAATTAGATATATATAATTATTCTAATAGTTTATGAATAAACAATAAATATCTACTAGATTTTAATAAAAATACATATAAAGAAATAAATAGTAAAACTCAAAATACAATTATTTTAAAATTTGAGAAAAAACTAGAAAAAGATAATTTTTCATTTGTATTTAATTATCAATCAGATAATTATTATCCTGAATATTTTATAAGTAATGACTGAAATAATTGGGATAAAATAAAAAAACAAGATATTAAAAATTTTTCATTTAATTACCTAAAAATATATTTTAAATCAAAAATAAAAGAAAATTATTTAGAAAATATAAAAATATATGAGCTAAATTTTATCAAAAAATCTAATACAATTTTGGTTAAATCAATGTATAATAGTGATATAGAAATATACTCTAACTTTGATTGTAAAATAAAAGACTTCAATACTGCTCCACTAAATTATGATAATTTTTATATAGATTCAAATACAAAAATAATAGAAATAAAATCATCAAAAAATCCAAAATATAATGTATATTTCAAAAAAGATTTTGATAATGATTGGGTTGAAGATGAAGTTGATAATTGTAAATATACTTACAATCCAAATCAAGCAGATACAAATTGAGATTGAATCTGAGATGTTTGTAGTGATATTGATAAAGACTGAATAAAATGAGAATATGATAATTGTCCAAATATTTATAATCCAGATCAAAAAGATATAAACAGAAACTGAGTTTGAGATATTTGTGAATTTGATAAAGATAAAGACTCTATTTTTGATAAACTAGATAATTGTGTAAATAAATATAATCCAGACCAAAAAGATATAGATGGAGATTGAATATGAGATGTTTGTGATAATTCTATATATTTTAATCCTAGTCAATTAGATACAAACAATAATTGAATATGAGATATAACTGAAAAAAAAGAAAAACAACTAAAAGAAAATGATAAAGACAAAGACTGAATAATAGATTTTAAAGATAATTGTATAAACAAATATAACTCTGAACAAAAAGATATAGACAAAGATTGAATCTGAGATGTTTGTGATAACTGTGTAAATTATCAAAATAAAAATCAATTAGATTATAATAAAAACTCAGTTTGAGATATTTGTGAAGATAGTGATAATGATGGAATAGAATGAATAACTGATAATTGTATAAATATATATAATCCAGATCAAAAAGATGATGACAATAATTGAGTCTGAAATATTTGTGAAGATAAAGATGGTGATAAAATATTAGCTGTAAACGATAACTGTCCATATAATTACAATCCAGACCAAAAAGATATAGATAAAGACTGAGCCTGAGATATTTGTGATAAAAAAGATAATAGATATATAGAATCAAATTCTAACTTTTTTATATGATTACTGATATTTATAGTATTAATATTCTGATGATGAATATTTATTATGATTAAAAAATTAAAATAATATTTACTAAAAAATACTTATGTTTAAATTATTAAATAGATTTGCATGGATTATATCAATAATGATTTGATTACAATTTTCATTTTTTATAGATAGAGATTGACCTTTTGGTGAATGATTTATCCCATTTATAATTGTACTTTTAATAATAAAATTTTGATTTCTATCATGAACATTTATTAAATCTAGATTAGAATTTTTTGCTAAAAGTATTTCAGAAAACTACATAAAAAATCCTACTACTAACTTAGAAATAAATCAAAAAAGAGAAGAAA
>CAZSQW010000077.1:0-1919 GCA_964609055.1 uncultured Candidatus Peribacteria bacterium | reverse complement strand
TAAAGCATATGCTGAAAATACAATAGAAAAACAAACTAAAAAAGAAGTATCAAAACCTTCAAAACTATCTATAGCTATAAAAAATTTTTTTTCTGAAAACCTACTTGCAAAACTAGGTTGAATACTAGTTTTTATGTGAGTATTATTTTTTCTTAGTTTAATTTATACTTCTATATGAGCAGTATGAAAATTGATAATATGATTTTTAGTATGATTTTTTATATTTTTAGCTTGAGTATGGTTAGATAAAAAAGATTTGAAAAATGAATCAAAAATATTACTTTGAATTTGAATTTTAATAAATTATTTAGTTATACTTTCTTGAAGATATTTAATTTGAGATAGTGTTGATAATAATATTTTAACAGTTTGAACTACATTTTTATTATTGATTTTAAATACTATTTTTGCAGTTGTAACTTCACTTGTATATAAATCTAGAACACTTCTTTTATTTTCATTTTTATTTGCTTTTATTAATCCATTACTTGTTTGATGAAGTTCAGACAATCCCTATACTCTTGTTTGATACAGCTTAATAGTAGCTTTTGGTTGATTATATTTAGCTAATAAAGATAAAGATATATTACTTGCTATTTGAATTTTTATTCTTTCAAACATATTATTTTTAATTGCTCCAATTAG
This sequence comes from uncultured Candidatus Peribacteria bacterium, assembly GCA_964609055.1. GTDB lineage: Bacteria > Patescibacteriota > Gracilibacteria > BD1-5 > UBA6164 > CALLPO01. The sequence continues at coordinate 1,274 of CAZSQW010000077.1, read as the reverse complement.
TTCTGATATTCACTGGATAACAAAACTTATTTGAAGTGCAATTATATCTATAATGACTGTATTAGTTGTTTACAAAATAGATATAAAAAAACTATCTTTTATTTTTATTTGAAGTTATATATTTTTAATATTACTGCTTTGAATTTGAGATAATTATATAAAAGAAACAACTAGTTTTATTTCATATATGATAACTATACTTTTATACTTTGGTATTTGAATATATTACTTTCTTAAAACAAGTTTGTACTCACTTATTTATTTATTAATCTCACCTATACTTATAATATTATGATTAAGTTTTACTGGTGCTTTATTTAGTATACCTTTAAGTTTAGCAATTATAGTTTTAATATATTTATTTGGTTTTAATTTTATACAATCAAAACTACCTAACTTTTTAAAATATATATTTTTTATAATACTTTGAGTCTATATATTTTTCACAAATGGATTAATTTCTATGAGTCATTTAAATTTAAACTTAATTAGTTTTATAACAGTAGCTATTATTTCATTTATTTTTATATTTACTTCTTATTATTTAAGTACAAAAAAAGATCTAGAATTTTTATATAGTATTTGAACAATTTGATGAATATTAACATTAAGTCCAATATTAATAAATAAAGTTTCAAATAATTTATATCCTCCAATTTCATCTCAAATAACAGGAGTTGATCCAAATATAGTATTATTACTTTCAATTTTTGCAATAATTATTTTTTCTTTATCAAACTGGATTTTACCTTTTATAAATAAAAATTTATTAGAAAAAAAATCAAATCTAAAAAATATTATCATTTGAAGTATTACATGAATATTATTTATATGATATCAATTATTTAGTTTTTGAAATGAATATTTTCCTTGAATAATTTTATGATTTACATTTGTATGATTAGCTATATTGTATTTCATAATGTGATATGCTATGCTAGAAAAATTATGAATAGAAAATATTAAAAAAGAAGAAAAATATAAAAATATTATTTATTCATATCTAGCAATTTCAATATCAATTTTTTCTCTTGCAATTGCATTAATCTTTTCAAATTATGAATCAGTTATAAGTTTAGTTTGGTTATTTGAAGCAACTATTTTGTTTTACTTTTATAACAAAACAAAAGAAACTAAAATATATTTTGCAGCAATTATCTTATTTTTAATCTGAATAATAAAATTATTTTTTCTTATAAATATAGTAGTAGCTAAAGATTTTATATTTTTGATACCTTTTTCACTTATAGCAATATCACTTGTTTTAAATTTAA
>CAZSQW010000076.1:0-4290 GCA_964609055.1 uncultured Candidatus Peribacteria bacterium | reverse complement strand
TATACTACTTTTTTTCTTCTGAAAAATAATTAATTAAAAATATTAAAATAATAAAGATAAAATAAATGAAATTACTAAGGAAGCAATAAAAATAGAAAAACCAGAATCTTGAGAAGTTATACCATGATGAGGAAAAATAGAAAAAAATAAGAAAGTACCGGTTCCTGAAGCTAAATAGTTAATTTTAGGAACCGGTACTGATAAGTAAATTTATACTACTTTTTTTCTTCTGAAAAATAATTAATTAAAAATATTAAAATAATAAAATATAATATTTCTAAAGAATACTTATAAATTCCTAAATCTGAATGAATTATAGCCCAGTCTAATTCACCAAAAAAATGAACCATTTTTATATCCCAAGCTAAAAGAATCCAAGTAAAATATGCTATCCAAGTTGCTAATCAATTGTGAAAAAAATCTACAATAATTGATAAAAATCATCATAACATTGCAAAAGGGATTGTCCAAGTGACAGCTATATTAGCAAAAGGAGACATTAAAGATAATTGACCAAAATTAAATAATATTATAGGTAAAGCAAAAGTCATAGCAGACAAAGTTAAAACAAAAGCATCTCTAATAGCTAAAAAATTTGGAATAAAACTAAATACACTATTTAGTTTTTTTTGACAGTATAATATTCATAAAACAGCTAAAAATGATAAATGCAAACTTATATCATAATTTATTGATAATGGTGAAAGTAATGCCATTATTATTCATACAAATATAATTATTCATAAATTATGAGCTATTCTACCAGAAATCATTATATAGTATCCAATTAATCACATTAAAGAAGCTCTAATCACAGAAACAGTGTCTCATACTAAAATTACAAAAAATGAAATTAAAGTTGTTATTAAAATTGCTTTTATAAAAACAGGAAATGGTTTTAATATAAATGCAAAAAAAATTATTAATATTGTAATATTAAAACCTGAAACTGCTATAAAATGAGTTAATCCAGAATTATTAAAATTTGTTTTTAAATTTTCTGGCATTGATTCTCTAGCTCATAAAAGAATTCATCATAAAAATATTGCCTCTTCTTTAGGATAAAGATGATTTATTTTTTCTAATAAAATTATTCTAACATTATCTATTTTATTTCTAATTGGATGAAGTTCTTCTTTTCATATTATATTAATACTTCTTGCATTTATTTTAAAAAATATATTTTTGGAATAAGAAAATTTTTCATAATTGAAACTATTATTAAAATTTTCTATTTTAGTTATTTTTTCTGTAAAATTAATAATATCTCCTTTTCTAATATTAAAATTAGAAGGAATTAAAATTAATCATTTTACTTTATTATCAAGTTGTATTATATATTCTGATTTGAAATCAGTAATTTTTTTTACTCAAATTATTTTTCAAATTATATTTTGTTCAATATTGTATAAAGGTTCTAAAATTTTTAATTTTTCAGCAATTTTTTGATTAGCAATATAACTTGAAAACAATCCTAATATTGATCATATTACTATAAATAATAAAATAATAAAATATTTTTTTATTGTAATAAAAAAATTTATTAAGATTAATATCAAAAAAATAAGTATTAATAATCCACTAAAAATATCATTAATAATATTTCAAATAAAAGTAAAAAGTAAAAAAAATATACCAAATATAATAAAAACATTATTTTTTGATATATTTTTTTTCATATTTAAATTTATTATTTAACTTTTATTATTTAATAATAATATTTTCTTTATTTTTTCATTTTAAAAATATTTTAAATATTCAATAAAATGAAAATAAAACTACTATTAAAGCTAAAACTTGAGTTAATGAAATTCAGTAAGATAATTTTAATATGTCTGTTTTTCAATTAAAAAATTCTAAAACTATAACTATTGAGGAAAAAATTCATAATCATGTATATCACAATAATCATCTAATTTTTACATACATTGAAAGAATATAAAGAACTGAAAAAAGTAAAAATATTAATATAAAATATATTATAGGAAGTGGGAATAAATCTCAACTTAAAGTTGAAGTTAAAGAGCTTGTATATGGTATTTCTATTCAAAAATTAGTAGGTTTTCAATATACTTGTCCTCAAAATAATGCTCAAATATAACCAAATATTGATATAAAAAGAAATGATAAAACAGTACCATCTAAATATGCATTTATTTCTTGTTTGAATAATTTTACATTAAAAATCAAAATAAGTAAAAATCAAAATATTGCTCAAAATAAAGAAAAATTATAATCACTCATTATAAAAAAATCAAATATATTACCAATATGCTTCATATCTTTCCATTCTCAAATTACATAAAATAACCTTGAAAAGAAAAATGTTGATAAAAAATACCATAATATTGCATTCATAAAAAATGAATAATTATATGTAAATCTAACAGATAATTTTTTTAACATCCAAAAAAATAAAAAAAAACAAATTACTATAGTTAGTCAAAAAACATAAACATCAAATATTCAAAATACATTTATAGTTGGAAACATAATTTTTTTATTATAAATACTAATTTTAATTATAAGAATTTTTCTTAAAATTCAAGAAAAAAACTTTTTTTCAATAAAAATATTGAAAAATAAAATATAATTATTATTATACTTTTAAATAATTATTTAAAATAATATAAATAAAATGGAATATTCTAGAGAAAGTCAAGATAGAATAAAAAAAATAAAGTCACTAAAAGAAGCTAATATTATACCTTATGCTAATAATTATAAGGGAAAAGAAGATATAAATTATATTATTTCACAAAAAAATAAAGCTAAAAATACTGATAATATAATGATTACAGGTGCTTTATGAGAATTTAAAACAGCTGGAAGATTAATTGGTTATAGAAGTTTTGGAAAAATGTCATTTGGTAAAATTATTGACCATAAAGACCAAATTCAAGTATGTTTTATGAAAGATAAATTAGAGTTTAATACAGGTAGAAAAATTATTAATAAAAATGATACAATTGAAATTGATAAAATTCAAAGAAGTCCTTTTAAAATTATTGATAAATTAGTAGACCTTTGAGATTATATTTGAATAATAGGTGATTTATTCATAACTAAACATTGAGAATTAACTCTTTTTGTAAAAGAATTTCAAATTTTATCTAAAGCAGTAAGACCTCTTCCTGAAAAATTTCATTGAATTTCTGATATTGAAACTATTTATAGACAAAGATATCTTGATTTAATTACAAATCAAAAAAGTTATGATAGAATGCTTTTTAGAAGTAAATTTATAAAAACTCTTAGAGACTTTTATATCAAAAATAATTTTGTAGAAATAACTACTCCAATTTTATGAATAGCTGCTTCAGGAGCTGCTGCTAAACCTTTTATTACAAAACATAATGATTTTGGTGAAGATATAGTTTTAAGAATTGCTCCAGAGGTAAATCTTAAAATGGCTACCGTTTGAAGATTTGAAAGAGTATTTGAATTTGGTCCAAATTTTAGAAATGAAGGTTCTGATCCTTCTCATTTACAAGAATTTAATGTTGTAGAACATTATGCTGCTTGGTGGAATTTTGAAGACAATATAAAGTTTACAGAAGATATGTTTGATTATATTTTTGATGAATTAAAGTTAGAAAGAAAAATTGCTGTAAAAGATAAAGATTGAATAGAAAAAATTACTAATTTTAAAACTCCTTTTGAAAAAATAGATTATATTGAATGAGTAAAAAAAGCTTCTTGAATAGATATTTTAAAATATCAAAATTGAGATGAAACTAAATTAATAACAGATATAAAAGCCACTTGAATAGAATTTGAATGAATGGAAAAAATGGCTGTTCCTACACTTATTGATTATCTTTACAAAAAAGTTTTAAGACCATCAATTATTTGACCAGCATTTGTTTATAATTATCCAAAAACAATGCAACCTTTAGCAAGAGCTTCAGATAAAGATGAAAATATAGTAGAACAATTTCAACTTGTAATTAATGGTTGGGAAGTAAATAAAGCTTATTCAGAACTAGTTGATCCACAAATTCAACAAGAAAATTTTGAAGCTCAATTATGAGCAATTAAATTATGAGATGAAGAAGCTACTCAAGGTGATGATGATTTTGTTCTAGCAATGGAATATTGAATGCCTTGTCAGTCAGGTTTTGGTATGTGATTTGATAGAATAATATCTATTTTAACAAAACAGGAAAATTTAAGAGATGTAGTACTATTTCCACTTATGAAATCAAATAAAAATAAATCTAAAAAAGAAATTGAAACTGCAAAATGGCATAAATTAATACAAGCAATAGAAGATTTTGGTACAAAAAG
>CAZSQW010000075.1:2854-4346 GCA_964609055.1 uncultured Candidatus Peribacteria bacterium | reverse complement strand
CCCATCTCAACAAACTCATCAACTTTATTAAAATCCATAATATCAAGTTCTTTGAAATCTGGTTTTAAAAAAGTAATATTTTTTCAAGCAGTTTTTAATGAATTATCTTCATTTACCTTCATCATAAGAACAACTGACCTTTTTATAATTTCATAATTATTTTTAAAAAATCAAGTTTTTAGATTTAATCCTAAAAATTTTTTGTCTTTTACTATTTTTCAAGTATTTATTTTTAAAGCTGAAATAGCCAAAACTTCTTTTCAATCTAAAGCCTCAATTGGTAAATTCATCATAATTCATCAATCTACATAACTTTGCTCTTCTATCTCTTTTGGAATAAAAATTCAAGGTAAGCTAAAACTAGCTCTTAGAGCATCTATTATTTTTCAAGTTTTAAAAATTTTTATTTCTGCTGATTCTATATTTGTAGCAATAATTTTTAAGGGAATTTTTGTTTCTTCTATTTTTTTATCTCAAAAAACTTCCTCAAACTTTTTCTCTATTTTTTCTCATTTTAAAAGCCCAGTTTTGAAATCAAAATCTGCTAATTTTAAAAAATTTATAGATTTTGCAAAATTCCTTATTTCTTCACTTTTCATTCAAATAGCAATCATTGCTCAGATAATTGCTCACATAGAAGTTCAAGAAATCTCTTCAATTTCTATATTTTTTTCTTCCAAATATTTCAAAACTCAAATATGAGCAAATCATCTTGCTGCTCATCATCACAAGGCTAGTGCATATTTTTTCATAGTTTTATTTTTAAAATAAAAAAGCAAAGAAATTACTTTTACCATCTTTTGAAACTTGGACAAGCCTGATGAACATTTACTATTGAAAATCATTTGTGATTTATAGCATCTTTTATCATTTCTTTTAATTCAACAAATTTAATTGAATCTGCATATTTTGCAAATTTACAACCTGCTGATTTTGCAATATTTATTGGATCAAAAGGTTCACTATCATTCCCTTCTGGAGTAGTTTTTGTTTTTGCACCAATTGGAGTAGTAGGACTTGCTTGACCAGTAGTTAGAGCATAATTTTCATTATCCATAACAATATAAGTCATATCCAAATCTCTTTTACAAGAATGAATAAAATGACCCATACCAATACCAAAACCATCACCATCACCTCACATAGCCATAACTGTAAGTTCTGGACTAGCAAGTTTTACTCAAGTAGCAAAAGGCAAAGCTCTTCAGTGAAGAGTTTCAGCAGCATATCAATCAATATATTGACTTGCTTTCCCAGCACAACCAACACCAGAAACCACAACTCTTTGATGGCTTTCTATTCCTAATTCTTTAAAGGCATTTTTGATAGCCATTATTATCAAAGTATCCCCACAACCTGGACACCACTGTATATTTGTTAATCAACTTCTCATATTTTTTTATTAATAATTATTTTATCTTATTTTACTAGTCAATTAAAATCCTCTATATAAAATGGGAATAAATCATATTTTCTTAGATTACTAATTTTT
>CAZSQW010000075.1:0-2754 GCA_964609055.1 uncultured Candidatus Peribacteria bacterium | reverse complement strand
AAAATCCTCTATATAAAATGGGAATAAATCATATTTTCTTAGATTACTAATTTTTAAACCACCTATATATTTAAGTCATAATTCTTTTGTGATATAATTTTCAATTTGTCCTGAATAATTGGCTTCTACAAATATAACTTCATCTAGTTTTTCTATTTCTGTTCTTAATCTTTCATCAAGTGGTTTTAAAAATTTTATAATTATTAAACCAAATTCAGGATTATTTTTTACAAAGTGTTCAGCTGTATATCTTGTAAAACCTGCAATAACTAACATTTTTTTAGCAGTTGGATTTACTATTTCATATCAAGAAATTCATTCTTTTTTGTAGAAATCTTCTAATTTTTTAAATCTTTTTTCTGTGAATTTTTGTTTTAAAATTGTATCTTCTGTTGTTGCTCAAAATTCATCATGTTCATAACTTGTTGCTATAAAATCTCAAGCCTTTGTTCCTACATTTACTCTTGGAGAAATTCCTGAATCAGTTAGTTCATATCTTTTATAATCCTCTGGAGGATTTTCTAAAATCACTCATCTATCAACTGGACAAGCCTCAAAAATTCAATGAGTTCAGTGCATTTCTGCTGCTTGTTTATCAGTAAGCATAATTACTGGATTTTGGTATTTGTCAGCTAAATTTAGTGATAATCAACCAAAATAATAACTTTCTTCTAAATTACTTGGATACATAACTATATGCTCAAAATCACCAAAAGTTGGATTTAGAGCAAAATTAATATCTCATTGTTCTTGATAAGTTGGAGTTCCTGTACTTGGTCCTGCTCTTTGAGCAAAAACTGCAACTAGTGGAAATTCTGCCATAACTGCAAAACTTAATGCTTCTGTCATTAATGCAAATCAACCTCAAGAAGTTGCAACCATTGCCCTTTTACCTGTAAAACTTGCACCAATTGCTGAATTAGCAACAGCTATTTCATCTTCAGCTTGCAAAAATGTAACTGTTCAATCTTTTATTACTTCAGTTAAAACAGTTGAAGCTGGAGTCATAGGATAAGCAGAAAAATATTCTAGTTCTGATTTAATTGCTCCTTTTGCAATAGCTTGATTTCAATAAGCTAGAGTTTTTGATTCTCAAATTTTTTTAATTTCAAAATCTTTACTTGTTTCAACATTATAAGTTTTATAAATATTTTCTATAACTGACTTGTTATAATTAACAATTACATCTCATTTTCTAGCAAAAACTTTTTCAATTTTATCTAAAATAATACTTAAATCAATATTCAAATATTTAGCTAAAATTCAAAGTAAATAAGTATTATCATATTTATCCTTAATATCTAAATCTAGAATTTTAAATCATTCTAATTTTTCAGCAGATTTTTCTGACCATTTTTTATTCACTATAACAATAGCTCAATTTATCAAATTAGGGATTGCTTTTTCTAAAGATTCAGAATTAAAAGCCAAAATAATATCAACTTTTTTAGTTAAAAATTTTTCATTTTTATCAGAAATATTAACATCAAAAAAGTTTACTCAACCTTTTATTCTTGATTCATATTCTATATCTGTAATCAAATCATATCAAAGTTCAGCAAAAAGCCCAGCAACTATATCTACAGTAGAATTTACTCAAGCTCCAGCTGCACCAGTTATTCTTATATTTAAATGCATATATTTTTTATTAAAATTAATTTATTTTATTATATCGTTTATTTATTTTTTACAAGAAAAAATCCCTATTCTTAAGGGATTTTTATTTTTTTATTCTTTATAAAAAATACTACTAATATATAAATATCATCAAATAAAATATAACATTATTATTGATGTAAATCATAAAGTTAAGCTAAAATTAAATATAAAATGAAATAAAACTCATAAAAATATTCATAAAAATATTGTTTTAATTGCTTTAAATCATATTAAATTAGATTTATGTAATAAATAAGCTTGTGAAAAATAATATCAAACTAAAGCTGAACTTAAAACATGAACCATTAGTGAAAATATTGATCTATAAAAATAAGTTGAAAAAAACTCTTTATTGAATCATACATTTAAAAATATATTATAAAAATATAAAATATTTTCTATTAATGCAAATCATAAAGCTACAAAAATTGCATATAAAACTCAATTTTGTACTGTTTTTATTTCTAAAATACTTGATTGAATAAAGTTAAAATGTTTAGAGGCTTCTTCAATAAAAACTACTATAATATAATAAAATATTACTAATTTTAATGTATTAAAAGTTACTTCTCAAAAAGTTGGTCAATTTAATATTTCCTTAGTTCAAACTCAAATTAAAGAAAAAATAAAGATAAAAAGTGCTATAAAAATACTGAATAAACTGAATATTAAAATATTTTTAATATAAATTTTTAATATTTTTTTACTTTTAGTAGTCCAAGAAATTGCTATAAAAGCAAATCAAACTATAATAAATAAAAATAATATTAGAGAAATATTAAAATTTATCACACTTAATATATTTCAAATAGATGATACTTTTTCAAAAATATTTAAAAAATTAAATCCAGAATTTTCTAAATACTTTCACATTAATAATATAGGAACAACAGCTAATAATCATCAAATTATTCATACCAAAAATCTTTTTCTTGAAAGATTAACTCAATCAATATATGAAAAAATATACCCCCAAATAATAATAGGGATAAGTGAAATTATAGAAATTCAGATTATGGAAAATATTGTTTCTGTCATATATTTAGTTTATCATAAAAAGTTATTTAAAGCAAAAAAAATCCTACTTTTTAAGTA
>CAZSQW010000074.1:0-4393 GCA_964609055.1 uncultured Candidatus Peribacteria bacterium | reverse complement strand
GTTCAGTTCAGTTCAGTTCAGTTCAGTTCAGTTCAGTTCAGTTCAGTTCAGTTCATAATCATTATTTAATGTTAAGTTATTTTGTCAACTCATATTTTTTGTATTTAAATTATATTAAAAAAATTAGAATTTAAAAATTAAATTTTCTCTTTTTTTTAAACACTCCCAATTCTATATTCAATCTCCTTACTTACAAATTCTTTATCTCTACCATATTTTAGTCTTGAAAGCTCTACAAAAGCCTTTGCTAGATTAGCATCTCCTGATTCTAAATAGGCATTTAGTGGGATAAAAGAAAAGGGAATTGTGGGTTGGTTGTCTATTGAAATTTTAATTACTCATTTATATTTGTCCATATTTACAAGGTCTTGGTCTGAAAAAGTTGGGGCAAAATACTTGCTCATAAATTCTCAATCTTCTGGTCAAATTTTATAACTCATAACTGAACCTACATTACCAAAAATAGCTTTTTTCAAGTCTAGGCTAGATTTAGTTAAAGCATCACTACTTTCTAATTGTCCTAAATATTGATGTGCAATATTTAATGAAAGTCTATATTTTCTGGCTTCAGATAGAATAGATTCAATAGAATCTGTTACATAGTTTTGAAATTCATCAATATATAAATAACATTCACTTCTTTCTTCTTTTGGAATTCTATCTCTTCTCATAGCAGCCATTTGAATTCTTGAAACTAACATCATTCAAAGTAATTTTGAATTTAGGTCTCAAAGTCTTCATTTACTTAAATTTACTAGAAGAATTTTTTTATTTTGCATAATATCCATTATATCAAAACTAGATTTAGTTTGTCATATAATATTTCTCATCATTTTATTTGTAATAAATTGACCAAATTTAGCTGCAAAATATGGAATAATTTCTGCTTTTTCTTTTGCTCACATAGAGTTATAAGTTTTTTCCCACCAGTTTTTTACAATAGGATTTTTAACATGTCTTACGTGGTCTTTTTGAAAATCTTCATCAGTAAAAAGTCTAACTACATCAGTTATTGCTCAACCTCCTGGGTAATCCATTAAAGTCAAAACAGCATTTCTAAAATAATCTTGAATTCTTGGACCAAAAATTTCATTACCAAATAATTTAATCATTATATTTAGTGCATCCATAGCAACTAATTCTTTTTCTTCATCAGTATTAGCTTCTAACATATTTAGTCACATTGGTCTATCTAAATCTGAAGGATCAAAATAAATAACATCATCAGCTCTTTCTCTAGGTATAAAAGGCATAACATCTCTAGCTAAATCTCCATGTGGATCTATAACAATTACTCATTCTCAATTTCTTAAATCTTGTCTAATCATAGATTGAAAAATACTAGATTTTCAAGTACCAGTTTGCCCAATTACATAAAAATGCCTAAATCTATCTTCTAGTTTTAATCTTACTTCTTTTTTTACTCATCTATAAACATTATGTCCTAATAATAATCCTTCTTTTGGAAGATTGGTTGGAGCTTTTACAACTTTAAAATTTTGCCATTTTATTTCTGGAATTTTATTATATTTGATATGTGGAAAATGGAATACTGAAGCTAATTCCTCTGTATTAAAAATCATTTTTTTAAGATAAAAAGGTTTTTTGAAAAATCTTTTTTTATAATTATTTGTCAAAAATTTATCTATATGATGAATAGTTCATTTTAATTTATTAAAATCTGGATAATTAAATTGTACAAAAGCAGATTTAATATTTTTAATTTCTGTTTCTACCATTGTTTCATTATTTCCAGAAACTACTACTCTTATTATTGTTTCAAAACCAGTTTTATCTCATTTTTCATCTACAGTTTTTGCTCTTTCTTGAGTTAGAGCAGATGTGTTATTATCTTTTTCTGGAGTAGATTTTTCATCTTGACTAGAAAGTAGAGCTGAAAAAATTATTGCTATTAATTTGAATGGATTTAAAGTAAAACCTGATTTTTTACCACTCATTATTTTTGAACTAGCCTTAGCTGAATGATGTTGCCAGTCATCATTAATTGGTTTTAAAAGTATTTGAATTGTAGCTGATTCATCTTCTTCTAATTTAGATAAAGCACCTGCAATATTATTAATTGGGTCTGATTCTAATTTTTGATAAGTTTTTATAGGATATAAAAATTGTCTTGTTGTATTTATATAAGTTCATTCATAATATTTTTTACCTGCAAAAATATTTATTTCTTCTGTTTCTTCAACCAGAGCATCAGTATAAAATCCATTTATTTGTTTTTCTATTAGATATTTATATTTTTTAGGAATTACTACATAAAAATAAATTTCTCATTCATGAGCAATATATTCCATTGAAATAATATCTTGTCATAAAATTTTTCTAGTTATTTTACTTGAATGAATACTTTTAAGAGAAGAGAAAAGCTGTTCTCAAAGACCAATCATTTCTTTAAAATCTTTTGTAGTTTCTTTTTTTTCATCCAAATCACTCTCTTTTTTAGGCATTGATACCTTTAAAAAAACAAGATTTTTAGATCTCTTTATATTTTCTTTTATTCTAATTACCTTAAATAAGACAAAAAGGGGAATTATTATTACTAGTAATGAAATGATTAATTCTTGCATTATTTTTTTTTATAAATATTTTAATTATTATAACATAGTTTGTAAAAAAAATAAATTAATTTATTTAAAAAAGACTTGCTTTTGTTTGTTTTTATTTTACAAAAAAAATAAAAGTAAATTTTTGTTATTGTTATTTTTGTATATAATAAAATTAATTACTAATTATTAATTATAAAAATGTCAAAAATAATATTATTAGATAATATTAGGTCTATGCAAAATGTTGGAGCAATTTTTAGAAATGCAGATGGTTCTGGTTTTGAAAAATTACTTTTAACAGGATATACTCCTTATCCTCCTAGAAATGATATAGCAAAAACTGCTCTTGGGTGAGAAAAATTTATAGATTGGGAATATTTTCAAGATGTATGAGAAGTTTTAGAAAACTTAAAAAAACAGTGATATAAAATTTGGTCAGTAGAGCTTTGTGAAGATTCTATAGATTATAAAGAATTATTTAATATAAAAGAAGAAAAAATTTGTTTAGTTATGTGAAATGAAGTAAAATGAGTTTCTAAAAAAATATTAGCTATTTCTGATAAAAAGATTATAATTCCTATGAAATGACAAAAAGAAAGTTTGAATGTTTCAGTTGCTGCTGGAATTGTTATGTATGCTGTTAATTAAAAAATATGCTAAAAAAAATATTTATTTTTATAGTTTTACTTATTTTACAATTTATATTGTGAAATAATATTTTTGCTGAACAAATTCCTGTAGAAAAAGTTTTTACTGATATTAATAAAAATTATAAATATTATAATGAGCTTCAAACATTATATGATAAATGAATGATTTTTCCTGATGAAAACTGAAAATTAAATCCTAAAAAATTATTAAATAGAGATGAATTTGTGGGTATTTTTATGGAAGTATCTTGTAAAAAATGTATTAGTCCAAATACTTCTTTTAATATAATTAAAAGAAATTTTTGAGTTGAAACTTTTTATGATGTGAATAAAAATAATAAATATTTTTATTGTATAACTGAAAGTGATAAATTGTGATATGTAAAATGATATTGAAAAGGATATCAATGTGAATGAAAATTTTCTATAGAATGAAAAAGACCTTTTTGTATTGATAATAAAATTACTTTGGATGAAGCTTTAGCTGTAATATTAAGAAGTTCTTGAATATTTACTATTGAAGATAATAAAAAAGTTATTTCAAAAATATATTCTTGAGAGATTACTGAAAATTTATCTGATGATGTTAGTGCTAAAAATAAAAATGGGGAAGCATATACCTTTTATTGATATTTACAAAAAGCATTAGACTTTAAAATAAAAGATGTTGATGAATATTGAAATGAAAAAATATATAAACTTTTAGAATTAAAGGATAATAAAATAAATCCACATAAAACTATATCAAAAGAAGAATTTTTAATAATTGCTTATATAGCATTAAAGGCAAATTCATGTCCTATAGAAGATATATGAGAATTAGCTTTACAAATTAATATATTAAATAAGATTTGTGAAAAATGAAAAGAGTGTAATAATAAAAATTTTGAAGAATGAGAAACAATTTTTGATTTAAATTCTATAATATGATGAGTTTGTCAAAAAGGAATAGAAAATGATGCTTATAAATGGACTTTTTATAATATAAATACTTGAAAAGAACTTATACAAAAATGAAAATATTTAGATAATTACTCTTTTTTAACTAATTGAAAATGGAGAATAATGTTAGAAGTTAAAGATAATTGTAATAATAAAGGAAAAATTTATTTAACAATAATAATAAAAGATGTAGAAGAAGATTTGTGAACAAATTTGTGAGTAGAAATAGATGCAACA
>CAZSQW010000073.1:0-4408 GCA_964609055.1 uncultured Candidatus Peribacteria bacterium | reverse complement strand
ATAGTATGACAAAAAAATCTTGTAAATGATTTGATTATTTGATTATTAACTTGAGGACATATTCTTTTAGAGTGAGTTCCTTGAGTAGCTAAAACATTAACTATTGATACTTTAAGTAAAGCAATTGAACTTGAATTTTCAAGAGTACAATTTACTCCAGATTTATTACCAAGTGATTTAATAGGTACTCAAATTTATAATCAATCAAAAAGTAATTTTGAAACTAAAAAAGGGCCTATTTTTACTAATTTTTTACTAGCAGATGAAATAAATAGAGCTCCATCTAAAGTTCAATCAGCTTTACTAGAAGCAATGGCTGAGAAACAAATTACTATTTGAGAAGAAAGTTATAAACTAGGTTCTCCATTTATTGTTTTAGCAACACAAAATCCTATTGAACAATCAGGGACTTATAAACTACCAGAAGCAGAACTAGATAGATTTATGATGAAAAGTTTTGTAAATTATCCTACATTAGAAGAAGAAAAAGAAATATTAAGTAAATTAAATAGTATAGAAAATGATAGAGTAGAAAAAATTTTAACTAAAGAAGAAATTATTGATATTAAAGAATTAGTAGAACAAATATATGTTTCTGAAAATATTATTGATTATATTACAGATATTATTTTTGAAACAAGAAAAGGTAATAAATATTTATCTTATTGAGTTTCTCCAAGATGAAGTATATCTTTGATTAAGGCAAGTAAAGCTGTTGCATTTTTGAATTGAAGGGATTTTGTGATTCCAGAAGATATAAAAAAAATTGCAGTTTCAGTATTGTCTCATAGGTTAGTTTTGAGTTATGAAGCTATAGCAGATGATATAATTGCTGAAAATTTAATTTTAGAAATATTGGAAAATGTGAAAATTAAGTAAAAATAAGTATAAAGATTTAGAAATAAAATTTAGAAAAAAATTAAATTGAGATTTTCTAGGTTCTTTTCAAAGTGCTTTCAAGTGAATGTGAATTGAATTTGATAGTCTAAGAGAATATTGTTATTGAGATAATATTAAGAATATAGATTGGAAAACAACTGCTAAAACAGGTGATGTTTTTATTAAAAATTTTGAAGAAGAAAGAGATGTAAAAGTACTATTTATTATTGAAAATTCTAAAAGTTTAGATTTTTGATCTGAATATATAGATAAAAGAGAACTATTAGAAAATATTTTTTTTATTTTATCTAAATCAGCTTTAATGAGTTGATATAGTATTTGAATAGAAATAAATAATAAATTTATAGATTTTTCTAAAAGTGAAGCAAATATTATAAAAACATTAGATTTACTTAAAAAAATCTTTTCAACTGATGATACTATTAATTTAAAAGATACTAATTGAAATCAAAAAAAATTAATTAATAATAACTATAAAAATACATTAATATTTTTTTTATGAGATAATATTAATCCAAATTTAGCAGATTTGAAATATTTAAATTTAAGAAATGAAATAATTTATTTAAATATTTTTGATAATTTTGAAGAAAACTTAAGTGATGATAGTTTTGAAATAAATATAAAATCAAATAATTTTTTATTTAATTTTATAAATATTTTTACTTGAAATAAAGAAAAAAAATCTGATTTTGTTAAAAATAAAGAAGAAAAATTATTTAATTTAAAGAAAAAATTAAAAAAATATAATATTGAGTATTTAAAAATAAACACACATAATAATATTTTTTTAGAATTATTTAAGTTTTTTAGTAAAATATAATGAAAAAAATAATATTAACATTACTTATCACAATACTAACTTTTTATTCTGCTTTTGCAGAGATAAAATTAGATTTTTCTAGTGATAAAAAAGAATATAATATAGATGAAAGAATTAATTTAAAAATAAATTTATCTACTGATGAAAAATGAATTTCTGAATTAAATATAAAATGATTAGATAATTTTCAAATTATTTGAAAGAATCAAATACAAAGTAGTAGTTATATTAACTGAAAAAAAAGTATTAATTTTTCTTTAAACTTATCTCTACTTGCTATAAAATCTTGAGATTTTATTTTATGACCTGTTACTACAAAATATTGAACTTGAACAATAATATCAAATAATATATGAATAAAAATTACTTGAGAAAGAGTAATGATAAATAATACAATCAGAAATAATGAAGAAGAGGAAGATGAAAAAAATAATAATTTAGATAACTTGGATAATTTAAGTTTATGATGAGAAAGTAAAGAATTTAAAAAGAAAAAAATAATAGGTTTAGATTGAAAAGAAATGACTGATATTTATCCTGAAAAAAATTTTTTAAATTGAAATTTATTTCATAAAGACTCAATTTATATTATTTTATTATTTGTACTTATTTTACTTATTTTATTTTTACTTAATAAATATACTATTTATTTTTTAAATAAAAAGGATAAAATTATTGAAAAATATAAAAGAAAAAAATATATTATAAAGAAAAAAATAAATTATAATAAATTATTAATTTCTTTAGAAGAAGAATATATAGATTCTAAAAAAGAGGTATTTTATGCTAAATTATGAAATTTATTTAGAATTTATTTAGATGATAAAGTTTCTGAATGACTATCTAAAAAAAGTTTAAGTGAATTTAAAAATGAAAAAATAACTTGACTTCTTGATGATAAAAAAGATATTTTTATAAAAACATATGAAAAAATTTATTATCCTGAATACAATATAATTTGAGATAATATTGAAATTAGGAGGAAAATTATAAAAGAGGTTAAAAATTTAATAATTAATTAACCTCCAACTTATCTGTTTAAGAATAAGTGTAATAATAGGAAAAAAATAATAAAACTTTTATGCAAATATTTAATATACATTTCTTGGCTCCAGAATATTTTTTACTATTTTTATTTTTACCTATATTTTTATATTTTTTTATTAAAAATATTTATAAAAAATCTATAGAAACAAATTTATTAAAAGATATTAATAATATTTTTTGAAATTTTTCTTTATTTTTATATTTTAAGATTTTTTTAATTTTTTCTATATTATCAGTATTTATTTTATTATTATCAGATCCTAATAAATCAAATATTGATAAAAATATAAAAAAGAATTGAATAGATATAGTTATTGCTCTTGATATTTCAATCTCTATGGAAGCTATTGATTTAAAGCCAAATAGATTAGAAAAAGCAAAAGAAACTATTAAAAAATTTATTAAAGCACAAAAAACTAATAGAGTTTGATTAATTTTATTTGCAGGAAAACCCTTATCTAGTATTCCTTTGACTTTTGATTATAATATTATTGATGAAATTCTTTCAGGAGTTTCCACTAAGACACTAAATCAATATATTAGAGGATTAGATTGAACAGCCATTTGAGATGCATTACTTATGAGTAAAAATTTATTTAAATCTAAAGAGAAGAGAGAAAAAGTTATAATTTTATTAACTGATTGAGATGCAAATAGATGAGTAGAACCAGTTTTGGCTAGTAAATTGTTGGCAGAAGAAAAGATAAAGGTTTATTCAATTTGAATTGGTAGTGATAAATGATGAATTATTAAAACTTGATGATTTTTAACTAAAATTCCACCTTTAAAAACTTCTAAATTAAAAGAAGTTTCTAAAAATACTTGATGATATTTTTTCAGAGCAACAGATGATTATTCTTTAGAAAAAATATTTAAGAAATTGGAAGAATTAGAAAAAAAAGATATTGAAATTAATATCAAAAAAAGTTTTTCAGAATATTATAATATATTTATTTATACTCTAATAATTTTGATTTCAATATTATTTTTAAGTGAAATTAGAAGGGTTAAAAATAATTAATACATAAATATGACATTAACAAATTTTAACATAACCAGTATTTTAATATTTTTAGCTATAATTATTAGCTTTAGTTTTTTTGCATACATTTTCTTCAAAAAAAGAGAAAAATTAAAGAAAAAATATTTTTTATTATTTAGTCAAAATAAAAATTATTATTATAAATATATTTTTTTATTTATAAGTTTATTTATAATCTTATTTTGAATTTTTGAAATAAAATATTGAAAAAAAGAGGAAAAAACAAAAGTTAATTGAGTTGATATTGTTTTTGTTTTAGATGTAAGTAAATCAATGAATGCTTATGATTTTAATAAATGAACTTATAACATTTCAAGATTAAATTTTTCAAAGTCTTTAATTAGTAACTATATTTCAAAAAATTTAAATAATAGATATTGATTAGTTATTTTTGCTTGAGATGCAATTAGTTCATCTCCATTAACAACAGATTATTCAACTTTTTTAACTTTTTTGCAAAATGTGGATTATAGAAATTTAAGTAAACAATGAACTAATTTAGAAAAAGCAATGCTATTATGAGTTAATAGATTGAATAAAAGCAATTCAGATACAAAAAGAGCTAAGGTATTAATTTTATTATCAGATTGATGAGA
>CAZSQW010000072.1:0-4437 GCA_964609055.1 uncultured Candidatus Peribacteria bacterium | reverse complement strand
TGAGCAGAAAATTTTGCAGGAGAAATTAATTCTTATAGCCAAACTTGAATTCAACCTTTTTTATCTCCAGATACAATAAAAGCTATTGATGATAAAGTGAGAAATATCCTTCAAGATGCTTATGCAGTAGCAATAAAATTGATTGAAGAAAACAAAGAACTTCATGAAAAAATATCTAAAGATTTATTAAAAAAAGAAGAAATTAGTAAAGAAGAATTTGAAAAATATTTTGTTTAATCTAATTAAATTAAAATTATGTATGATATAATAAATTATATAGTTTCTATTGCAGAACAATTTGGGTATATATGAATATTTTTTATGATGGTTTTAGAATCAAGTTTTATTCCATTTCCTAGTGAAGTAGCAATGATACCTGCTTGATATTTAGCAAGTATTGGAAAAATGGATTTTGGATTAGCATTATTAGTTTGAACTTTTGGAGCATTAGTTTGAGCTACTATCAATTATTTTATTTGATATTATTTATGAGGAGAAAAAATAAAAATGTTAATTAATAAATATTGAAAATATTTTTTAATTAAAGAAAAACATTATATTAAAACAGAAGAATATTTTCAAAAACATTGAATAATCACAACTTTTTTAGCTAGATTTATTACAGTAATTAGACAATTAATATCTCTTCCTGCTTGAGTGTTTAAAATAAATTTTGCTAAATTCTTTTTTTATACAGGTCTTTGAGCTGGTTTATGGAATTTAGCCTTGATGAGTATTTGATATATTGCCTGAGAAAATAAAGAACTAATATCTAAATATTCTATAGAATTGTTATTGTGAAGTATATTTTTAATAATCTTTGTTTGAATGTCTTATTATTATATTAGAAAAAAATATTATTGTATTAAAAAATAGTATATCTATATTTAGATAAATAAAATTAAATTAAATTCAATGAAAGATACAAATAAATTTTATATAACTACTCCAATATATTATGTGAATTGAATTCCACATATTGGGCATTTTTATAGTTCAATTTTGGCTGATACTATTGCTAGATTTAAGAGAATTAATTGAAAAGAAACTAGATTTACTACTTGAGTTGATGAAAATTCTCAAAAAGCAATTTCTGTTGCAGAAAAAAAATGAATGAAAATTATGGATTATTTAGATGATATGGCTCTTAAACATAAAAATGTTTGGGATAGCTTAAAATTAAATTATACTGACTTTATAAGAACTACTGAAGAAAGACACCATAAAGTTGTAAAAGAGGTTTTACAAAATTCTTATGATAATTGAGATATTTATGAATGAGAATATGAATGAATGTATTGTATTGGTTGTGAAGCATTCAAAAAAGATGATGATTTAATTGAATATGAAGGTAAACAAGTTTGTCCTGATCATTTAAAAGTTCCAGATAAAATTAAAGAAAAAAATTATTTTTTTAAACTTTCAAAATATCAAACTTGGATAGAGGAATTTTATGAAGCTAATCCTAATTTTGTTCAACCAGAAGAGAGATTTAATGAAGTTATTGCTTTTACAAAAAGATGATTAGAAGATTTTTCTATTTCAAGAGAAACAAATACTTTTGGTATTAAATTACCTTTTGATGAAACTCAAGTGACTTATGTTTGGTTTGATGCTCTTTATAATTATTATACTTCTGTGAAAGAAGAATCTTGATTTTTTCCAGCAGATGTACATGTTGTGGGGAAGGATATCATTAGATTTCATGCAATTTTTTGGCCTGCAATGTTAGCTAGTAATTTCAAATTATGAGAAAATGATAAAAATTGAGTTTTGCATTATAAAGAAAGTGATAAAGGATTTTTACCAAAAACCATTTTAACAACAGGATTTTTTACAGTAGATTGAGTTAAAATGTCTAAATCTCTTTGAAATGTTATTGATCCAGTTAAATATTCAAAAGAATATTCAAAAGATGTTTTAACTTTATATTTATTATGAAATTCAAATATAGGTTATGATTGAGATTTTGATAATAAACAAGCTATTTTAACCTATAATGCTAAATTAGCCAATAATTTTGGTAATTTATTAAATAGAGTAGTGGTTTTATGAAATAAATTATGAGGTGAATTAAAATCAGGACACCCACAAGGGGATGCCCCTACAAAATATAATAATATTTTTTCTACAAATTTATCTGATTATAATTTAAAATCAGCTCTAGATGAAACTTTTAGTTTTTTAGACAGTTTAAATAAATTTGTAGATATTGAAAAACCTTGGGAATTATTAAAAAGTAATCCTGAAAAAGCTGAAGAAATTTTATATATTTTAGCAGAATGATTAAGACAAGTTTGATTAAATCTATATAGTTTTTTTCCTCAAAAAATGGAAGAATTATTTGAAAGATTATGACTTAAAAATTATAAAGAAAAATTAGAAGCTTGAAATTTAGAAGAATTAAGGAATAAAACTGAAATTTTTAAAATAGTTAAAAAAGAGTGAATATTATTTGAAAGATTTGAAATTCCTGAAGATGAAATAAAAATAGAAGAAGAAAGAAATATTAAAATTTCTATAAATAAAGATTGTGAAGAACTAGGTTTACATATAGCTTCTGCTTTGATAGAAGTTCCAAAAATAATTACTAGAAGGAATTGAGGTTTAAAAAAATATATTAAACAAGAACTTGAAAATATAGATTTTGATAATAAAAATAGATTAGATATTTTATCTAAATCTCAAAAATTTTATGATAAAAATTGAGTAAAAGATGCTGTTCATCCAAGTGTTCATTTACAAAGAATAGTTGAGTGAAGTTGAAAATTACCAAATATAAATAATGTAGTAGATTGTTATAATATTGAATCTTTAAAATCAGGTTTAAGTATTTGAGTTCACGATATTACAAAAATAATTTGAGATGAAATTGTTATAAAAATTTCTGATTGAAATGAATTATTTTTACCACTTGGTTGAAAAAAAATAATAAATATAAAACCTTGAGAATATGCTTGTAGTGATGATAATTGAAAAAGAATTATTTGTAGAATGGATTGTAAACAATCAAATGAAACTTTGGTTGATAAAGATACTAAAAAAATATTTATTTATGCACAAGGAAATTCAGCTTGTGATAAAAAATATTTAGAAAAAACTATTAATCAAGTAATTAAAAATTTAGAAAATTTTTGTGGAGCTAGATTTTAGATTATTTATATAATCTAAAATTTTTGCTTTCTATTCAAATTCAATCTCACTCTATTTTTAATTCAAAATCAATATAATTAATTCAAGTTCCAGTTGTTTCTGAACTTAGATAATATTCTATGTTATTAAGTATAACTCAACTTGAAGTAACTATTTCACATCATTTTAAATCAGTTCAAAAATTAAATTTTCTTTTTTCATTTAGAGTGTCACCAGAAAAAGTTGTATAGTTTTTATTTTTTATACATTCCTGAAAAACAAGAAATAAATTATTTATTTGTAAATAATTTTCAGAATTATTTATTAATTTATAATTTTCTGAAATTAATTTATATACTCAAAAAACAGTAATTGATAGTATTGAAGAAGCTATAATTATTTCTATTAATGAAAATGCTTTTTTATTTTTTTGCTTCATATTTTTTATTGTCTACTTTTCTTTATATAAATGTACATCTCTTTGAGGAAAAGGGAAATTTAATCATTTTTTATCAAAAGTTTCTTTTATTACTTCATTTAATCTGAAAAAAGTATTCCAATAATCTTCTGTTTTAACAAAAGATCTAAAAACTAATATTATAGCACTATCTCATAAAGATTTTACTCATATAGTAATTTCTTCATCTTGTAAAATTGTTTTTTCTTTTTTAGCTATTTTTTCTAATGTTTCTTTAGCTAATTTAATTGAATCTGTATATGAAATACCTACTTCTAAATCTAATCTTCTAATAGGTTCTGATGAATAATTAATCATTGAACCATTTGAAATTTCTGAATTTGGTATAATAACTTTTTGTTTATTAATTGTTATTAAAATTGTATTAAATATACCAATTGACCTAACTGAACCTGAATATCCTCATACTTCTACAAAGTCTCAATTTTTAAAAGGTTTTAAAAATAATATCATTATTCAACCTGCAAAATTTTGTAAAGTTCAAGATAATGCCATACCAATAGCAAATCAAGCAGCTGCAA
Source organism: uncultured Candidatus Peribacteria bacterium (assembly GCA_964609055.1). Taxonomy (GTDB): domain Bacteria; phylum Patescibacteriota; class Gracilibacteria; order BD1-5; family UBA6164; genus CALLPO01. The sequence continues at coordinate 306 of CAZSQW010000072.1, read as the reverse complement.
TCATTGCAATAAAAGAAGTTGTTTGCACTCCCAATATTCCAGCAATAATTATAAAAAGTACAATTTTTAATATTATAGATACAAGACTAACTAAAAATGATTCTAATAACGGATCCCAATTAGTTTTTTCCATTACTTTTAATAAATTTGTATTTATTAATTTTATGATTTTAAATCAAATCCATACAATTATTATTGCAAAAAGTATTTTTCATCAAATAACAACTCATAAATCAATAATTTTAGTAGTATATTTTTCAAATAATTCTATATTTATATATTCCATATCTTTTAGTTATATTTTTT
>CAZSQW010000071.1:1838-4492 GCA_964609055.1 uncultured Candidatus Peribacteria bacterium | reverse complement strand
AGTGCATTCCGTGAATGTGTAAGAGTAGGAAGCTGCTAAGATCATGATTTTAAATTTAAATGCAAATATAAATTTTGCCTGAGTAGCTCAGTGGAAGAGCAGTGGCCTTCTAAGCCAAAGGTCGTAGGTTCGACCCCTGCCTCAGGCACCAGATTATGGGTGATTAGCTCAGTTGGTGAGAGCACCTGCCTTACAAGCAGGGGGTCGTAGGTTCAACTCCTACATTACCCACCATATATATTATAACTAAACTTCAATTAAATTTGAAGTTTTTTTATGCTTTAAAATTGCTAAAAGTAAAAAAATATATAAAATATTATTAATAAATTTAATAAAAAAAAGTGAAAAAATATTTTATACAAACATTTGGTTGTGCTATGAATCAGGCTGATAGTGAAAAAATTAATATGATTTTTTTACAGTCAGGTATTTTTAGAACAGCAAAAAGAGATGAAGCTGATATTATTATTTTCAATACTTGTAGTGTTAGAAAAAAATGAGAAGATAGAGTTTATGGTTTAATTAGAGATATTAAAAAAGAAAGTGAAAAAAATTGAAAAAATGTAATAGTTTGAATTACTGGTTGTATGGTTAGAAAGACTTGAATGAATAAAAAATATTTAGAAGAATGAAGTTGAAGAGATAAAAATAATGCAAAAAAGATTAATTTACTTTCTTCAAAAGAATGAATTTTTAATTATGATGATATGCTTTTTCCAGTTCTTTGAAAAAGATTAGATTTAACTTTAAGAATTGAAGAAATTAAATATTTACCATTAATATTAACTCATATTTTTGGTGAACCTATTTGAAATGATCATAAATTTGATGATTATTTAAAGCAAAATCAATTAAGAGAAAATAAAGCAAGTTGAATAATTATTATTCAATCAGGTTGTGATAATAGCTGTTCTTATTGTATTGTTCCTCAAACTAGAGGTAGAGAAAAATCTAGAAGTATAGAAGAAATAGTTGAAGAAGCAAAAAGAATAGTAGCGGATTGAGTTAAAGAAATTACTTTAGTATGACAAAATGTAAACTCATATTGAAAAGAATTCATTGATAAAAAGTTTTGGAATAAAGAAAAATGAAAATGGAATGCTTGACTTGAAAAATCACCTTTTAGACAATTATTAGAAGAATTAGATAAAATAGAAAATCTTGATAGAATAAGGTTTACATCAAGTAATCCTCATGATATGACACAAGATATTTTAGATGCCCATTTTGATTTGAAAAAAACTTGTAATTATCTTCATTTTGCACTACAATCAGGAAATGATAAGATGTTAAAAAGAATGATAAGAAAACATAGTTATTCTGACTTCAGAGATATGGTTAAATATTTAAGATCTAGAGATCCAAATTTCTCAATTTCTACAGATATTATTGTAGGTTATTCTTGAGAAACAGAAGTTATGTTTCAAGATACAATAAAAGCTTTTGATGAATGTGATTTTGATTTTGTATTTACAGCAAGATATTCAGTGAGAAAATGAACAATAGCAGAAAAAATTTATCCAGATGATATTTCTAATGAAGAAAAAGCAAGTAGATGGCATTTTCTTAATGATAAATTAATTTGACAATTATCTACTAGAAATAAAATGATGATTTGAAAAATAGAAGAAATTTTAGTTAGTTGAAAAAAAAATTGATATAATTTTGGTAGAACAAGAAATTTTAAAGAAGTTTTTTTTAAATGAGAAAATATTAAAAATTGAGATTTAGTAAAGGTTAAAATAACAGAATTAGATTGATTTGTATTAATGGGAGAGGTAGTTTAGAATTAATAAATAATAAAATTATGAAAAAAGCAATTTTACTACATTGATGGGGATGAAATTCAAAAGAGAATTGGTTGCCTTGATTAAAGGAAAGCTTAGAAAAAGAAAATATAAAAACTTTTGTTCCTAATTTACCAAATACAAATAATCCAATTTTACAAGAGCAGTTAGATTTTTTAAAAAATATAGAATATAATTTTTTGGTAGGGCATTCTTTGTGATGTCAGCTAGTTTTGAAATTTGTAGAAAAAAATAATATTTCAAACTCAAATATAGTTTTGGTTGCTCCCACATACCCAAATTTAGCAGAGCAATTGGGAAAGGAAATTTTATGAGATAGTTATGATGATATAAAAAAATATTATGATACAATTATTGATTTTGAAAAAATAAACAAATTAAACAATAAAATTACTATTTTTCTTTCTGATAATGATCCATATATAAATATGCAAAATGCAAAAGATTATTATTCAAAACTAGAAAATCTAGAATTTGTAGAATTTGAAAATAAAGGACATTTTAATAAAAAAGCAGGAGTTTTGAAGTTGGAAGAAATTTGATATTATTTAAAATAAAAAACATGAAAATAAAAGCAATACTTTTTGATATAGATTGAGTTGTTATTAAATGAAGTACTAAAAAAGATAAACTGATTTTTGATATAATTAAAAAATATGATTTAGATAAAATCCCTTGAGTAAGTGAAATTTTAAAATCTTGATTTAATAGAAAAATTTTACTTGAAAAAATTTATAAACTTCATAGATTTGATTTTAATTTAGTCTTAAATGAAATAAATGAAGAATTATCTAAGTTAGAAAATAATGTTACTTGAAATGATATGGTTATAAATTTTATAAAAAA
>CAZSQW010000071.1:0-1738 GCA_964609055.1 uncultured Candidatus Peribacteria bacterium | reverse complement strand
TTTTTATTATAAAAAAAGAGATTCAAGAATTTATATTCTGAAAATCTTTCTAATATTTGCCTAATTAAATAAATAATTAGGGGAAGGCACAACAAAGAAATAAATCTTTGAGGCTATTTGTATAAATATTATATCTAAAAACTATTTAAAAGTCAAATTTTATTTTTAAAAATAATAAAAAAAATGAGCAATAGACAAACATCAGAAAGAGATTTGGAACAATTACAGTGAAATATTGAGTATCATAATTGAATACTTAAGGTTTTTTTGGCTGATATAGTACCTAAAGATGTTAGGTTAAAACAGAATATGGAAGATAGAATGGTTGAGTTAGAAAATCTAGTGAAAACTTATAATGGGGTTGTAATAATGAAACACGTTCAAAATAAGGAAGTTCCTGATTATGATACATTTATGGGGGAATGAAGATTAGATGAGATTATTGAAGAAATGGAAGAAGCTGGAGCTAATTTATTAGTTCTTTGAAATCCTTTGAAACCTTCTCAAATTTATAATATAAATGAAAAATTAAAATTTATTGGAGCAAAAGCTTGGGATAGAGTTGATTTGATTTTGAAAATATTTGAAAAAAATGCTAGATCAAGAGAATCTATATTACAAATTGAATTGGCTTCTATAAAGCATATGTGACCAAGAATTTATGATATGTGAATGGAATTATGAAAACAAGCTGGTAAGTGAAAATGAGAGACAAATACTGAAATAATGAAAAGACATTTAACTAAAAGAGAAATTCAAGTAAAAAGTGAATTAGAAAAATATTCAAAAGTAAGAGAACAACATAGACAATGAAGAGCTAAAAAAGGAATGTTAACAGTTGGAGTTGTAGGTTATACAAATGCTGGTAAATCTACTTTGACTAATTATTATACCAAAAAATGAGTTTTAGCAGAAGATAAATTATTTGCAACTCTTTGAACTAGTGTTGGTAAAATGTTTGTAGAAGCAACTTATGATGAAAAAACAAATATTTATATTCCACCAAAAGAGATTTTGATAAATGATACTATTTGATTTATTAGAGAACTTCCACCAAAGCTAGTAGATGCTTTTAAATCAACTCTTGAAGATTCAGTTGAATCAAATTTACTTCTTCATATTATTGATGCAAGTGATCCAAAACTTGAAGAAAAAATAAAAGTAGTAGAAGAGATTTTAGAAAAAATTTGAGCTAATCAAAAAAGAATTAATGTATTTAATAAAATAGATAGTAGAGATGTTTCTCTGAAACATCTTCAAGAAAAATTTGCTGACCTAGATCCTATTTTTATTAGTGTAAATGAAAATATTGGAATGCAAGAATTAAAAGAAATTATAATTAAAGAAATATAAAAATGTATAATGAAACAATAGTATATTATTCTAAAACACCTGTAAATAAAGGAGAATTAGATGAATTTGATGTGGAATATTTTGAAGAAAATGAAATCTGTGGAGATGATTTAAAAGTATTTATTAAAATAGATGATAATAAAATAACTGATTGGTCTTTTACTTGAGAAACAGCAATAATAACAACTGCTTGTGCTTCAATTTTTGGAGAAGCAATTGTATGAATGACTTTAGAAGAAGTTCTTGAAAAATGATATGATTTTATTGTAGAATTAATAGAATCTGAAGTTAGTTCTAGAAGAAAAAATGCTTCTCTTTTAGGTTTATTAACTACAAGAAATGCTATTCATAAATATTTATGAGATTGAAAAATTGAAGATTTTGA
>CAZSQW010000070.1:1917-4494 GCA_964609055.1 uncultured Candidatus Peribacteria bacterium | reverse complement strand
AAATTAATGAATTATGATTTAATTATAAAAAAAGTGGTGACATTGAATTTGATTGTTTTACTTTAAAATTAAAATAAAAATATGTTTAAAAAAATGTACTGAAGCTGAATATGAAAATTCCCTGTATTTAAACAGTTATATTATATTCATAAATGGATTTTTAAAAAAACTCAAAAATGAGAAAGAGTATGCAAAATAAATATTTTATGAATAAAATGATTGTTTAAAACTAATATATGAAAATCATCATTATCAAAAGATATAATGATTTCTTGATATTATGAAAAAGAAATAAGTAAATATATTATTAATAACTTAAATAAGTGAGATATATTTTTAGATGTATGAGCAAACTTATGATATTATTCAATACTAACATCTAAATGTGTTTGAGAAAATTGAATAGTATATAGTTTTGAGCCTGTTAAAGAAAATTTTGATTATTTAATTGATAATATAAAATTAAATAAACTAAACAATATAAAAACTTTTAATTTTTGACTCTGAGAAAAAGAAGAAGAATTATATATCAATATAAACAATGATAACAATTGAAATAATTCCATAGTAATTAATGATGAAAATAGAATAAAAGAAAAAATACAAATTAGAAAATTTGATAACTTAAACTTAAATGGTAATGAAAATAAAATAAAAATTATAAAAATAGATGTTGAATGATTCGAATTTGAAGTAATTAAGTGAATGAAAAAATTATTAACTGAGAATAGTAGTATAGAAATAATAATGGAATTTTCTCCCCAATTTTATAAAAAAATTTGAAAAAATTATACTCTAGATTTCATAAATTATTTAAAAGAAAATTGATTCAAAACTTATGTTTTTTCAAAAGATACAATAAAGATAGTTGATTTAAACAAATTTATAAATATATTTCAAATGGATATTTTAATTAGAAAATAGAAATGTGACGTTTACTACAATCTTAATAAAATTATCTAAGACTATTTTTAGTATTCATATTTAATGAAGGATTTAAATATTAATTCTCTTCCTTTTCCATAAACACATTATATAATTCTAAATATTTTTTTGATACTTTATCAGATGAAAAATTATTAATTGCATAATTAATAATTTTTTCTTTATCCCATTCTTTATTTAAAGATTGATTTATTAAATTTGACATTCATACAATATCTTGGTTATCTTTTAATAAATATCCTAAATCTTTATTAATAATAATTTCTTCACTTCCTCAATTTATAGTTCCAATTACTGGTATTCAACATAACATAGCTTCAATTTGAACTACTCAGAAACTTTCACTTATACTTGGTAATACAAAAACATATGATACATTCATATAATTAACTATTTCTTCATGTTTTTTTCTTCATAAAAGCTTTACGTGACTTTGTAAGTTACTTTTATCAATAAGATTTTGTAATTTTTTTTTCAAAACTCAATCTCAAATAATATAACATATAAAGTTATCCATATTTTTTAATAATTCTCAACATGCTAAAATTAAAGTTTTATGATTTTTAATTTCAATAAGATTTCAAACTGTTAAAATTATTTTTTTATCATTACTTATTCATAATTCCTTTTTTAAAAGGATCTTATCTTCAATATAAAAAAATTTCTTTTTATCATTTCAATTTCAAATAATAGTTACATTATCTCAAAATCATAATTTGTCTAAATATTTCACATTTGACTTTGACACAGTAATAATAGCATCAGCATTCTTTAATACAAATTGTATTTTAAGTTTCCAAAAATTATTTTTAAATGGTAAATTATATACATCATATCAATGTCAAGTTACTATTAATGGTTTATTATATTTTACCTTTAATTTAACTCATACATATCAACTTGGCCAAATAAAATGAGAATGAATAATATCAAATTTAATATTTATATTTTTTATTAACTTATCAATAACAACATATTGATTATCTCAAATTTTATCTCTAAAATATTTAATTGGTAAATGGAAAAATCTAGGGAAGAAAACCTCTACATTATCATAATAATAATTTTTACAATTTGTCTCTTTATTAGTTAGAAAAAATCAAAATGGTACTGGAGAAATAACAATGACCTTATTAAAGTATTTTTTAATTGAATTAATATATTCTTTTACAAAAATTCATCAATAAAATTTATTATTATTATCAGGGAATGAGGGACATAATATTAATAAATTCTTATATTTCATTTAATATTTTTTTATAAAATTCTAAAAGTTTAATTTCTTCATTTTTCCAAGTAAAATTATTTTTAATTTTATTACAATTATTTTTATAGTATTCATAATTAGAAAAAATAATTTTTATAGAATCTAATTCATCTTTAATATTTCAATACTCTACAGAAAATCAAGCATTATTTTTATTAATTATTTTATTAAAACTATTAATATGATTACTTCATATTTGTGGTATTTCTAATGATAAATATTCCAACATTTTAATAGGTATAGATTTGCTCATTTGTCATACATTATCAAACAGACAAAAACCAATTTTTTTTACATCATTTTTAATATATGAAATGGTCTCTAATAATGATAATTGTCATGTTATAATAAAATTATTAATTAAT
>CAZSQW010000070.1:0-1907 GCA_964609055.1 uncultured Candidatus Peribacteria bacterium | reverse complement strand
AACATTGAATTCACTAATTATATTAAATCAGGGAAATTATTAATTAATCCTTTTAATTTTAATGATTCTATTATATCTCTTTCTAATTTTTTACTAGTAAAGTTTCATATTAACAAAAATTTAATTTTAGAATTATTTTTATAATAATCTGAAAATATTTTAATCATTTCAAAAATACCTCTATCTTCTGAAATTCATCAATGATAAATAAAATAAGAATAATCCTTAGAAAGTTTTTCATTTGATTTTATTAAATCAAAAAAATCTAAAATTGGATAATTAAATATAATTTTTTTTTCTTTTACCTCTATATAAAAATCTTGCATGTCTTTTGTCACTACTGTAACTCAAGAAAATAATTTTATAGTTAAAGGTTTTATTACTTTAGAAAAAGTCATTAATAATATTAATTCCATTCTTGAAAATTTTGAGCTATCATATAAATCATAATATTCATGACTATCAAAAACAATTTTTGACTTCCAATTGACTAGTTTAAAAATAATAAGCACTAAATAACTATCAATATCATGTGCAACATATATATCTGATTTATTCTTAAATAAAAATAGTAGAGAATTAAATAATACAGTTAATCTATTCCCTGAAATTCAAATGTTTTCTATATTACTAATATTATCTTCATACCAGCTTCATTTTTTATTTGAAAAAATTCACCATAAGCATTTTATATTAAATTCATTAGATAAACTTACTGCTTGTTTATAAAAAATTCTACTATCTCAATTATGATGTGCTAAACCTAATTCTAAAATTTTCTTCATTTTTTATTTTAATATTTTATTAAATAAACTATCCAATTTTTCTCATTTTCAATAAAAATCTTCATATTCACCTCATCTATAATGCTCTATTATATCTTTACTATTTTCTAATAGATTTCATTTTACATCTAGTAACAGCTTATTTCTTCATGTCTCAACTGTTTCAATCCACTCAGTAGTATCTCTTATAGTAAAAATATTTTTTCATAGAATATAAACTTCTTTTTGAAGTCATCAACTATCAGTTAATACACAATCACTATTATACATATAATTTAGAGTTTCTAAATATCAACAAGGTTCTATTAAAGCTATATTACTTCATAACTCTATATTAAATTCTTCAATTCTTTTTTTTGTTCTAGGGTGTATTGGAAAGAGTACTTTTTTATTTAAATTATTAAATAAATTAATAATAGATTCTAGTTGTTCCTTATTATCAGTATTAGATGGTCTATGCATAGTGACAAAATAATAATCATTTTTTTCTAATCATAATTTATCAATATAACTATTTTTTAATGCAATGTCTTTAAAGTAATTTACAGTTAAATACATAGGGTCTTGAACTCTGATAACTCATTTATCAATTCATTCTAATTTTAAATTATTTATTGCTGTTTCAGTTGGACATAATAAATATTCTGAAACATGATCTGTCATAATTCTATTAATTTCTTCTGGCATTTTTTTATCTCCACTCCTAAGTCATGATTCTATATGAATTACTGGGATATTCAATTTTGATCCTACTAATGATCCTGCTAATGTAGAATTTGTATCTCAATAAACAACTATATAATTTGGTTTTTCTTTTAATATAATTTCTTCAATTTCAATCATCATATTTCATGTCATTTTTCAATGAGTTGATCAATGTATTTGTAAATTATAATCTGGTTTATCAATTTCTAATTGAGTGAAAAAAATATCACTCATATTTTTATCAAAATGTTGACCTGTATGAATAGTTATATTTTCAGCATATTTTTTAATGATTTTATCAACTGGAGCATGTTTTATAAATTGAGGCCTTGCTCAAATTATTGTTATTATTTTTTTCATATATTATTTATATTTTCTAAAAGTAATTTATTTATATTCTTATCAAAACTATTATAA
>CAZSQW010000069.1:0-4543 GCA_964609055.1 uncultured Candidatus Peribacteria bacterium | reverse complement strand
GGGATTCGAACCCGCGAAAGCTAAGCTGAGGGAGTTACAGTCCCTTCCATTTGACCACTCTGGAATCTGCCCAAAAATTTTAATTTAAAATGGAGCCAATTATCGGACTTGAACCGATGACCGTTCGCTTACAAGGCGAATGCTCTACCACTGAGCTAAATTGGCTTTTTATTACTTTCATTTTGAAAGCAAAAATACTATATGCAAAACTTAGTGATTTGCAAATTTTTTTTAGAGTTTTTTCCAATTTTTTAAAGTTGCTTTATTTATCAAAAGAAATAAAATATTTTTAAATAAAAAATTATTAATAAAAAATGAATTATTTAAACAAATTAGAAGAATTTATAAATAAAAAATCAGATAATAAAAAACTGGTTGTTATTTATGGACCAACAGCTTCTTGAAAAACAAAAATGAGTATTGATATTGCTAAAAAACTTAATTCTGAAATTATTTCTACTGATTCTAGACAGATTTTTAGAGAATTAGATATTTGAACTGCTAAAATTTCTAAAGAAGAAATGAATTGAATAAAACACCATATGATAGATATTTGTAATTTAGATGAGCAGTATTCTGTTTGAGAATATAAAAAAGAAGCAGAAAAAATAATGGATTGATTATATTTACAAAATAAAATTCCTATTTTTGCTTGATGAACATGATTATATATTGATTCATTAATATATAATTTTCAAATTCCAAAAGTAATTTGAGATAAAAAATTAAGAGAACAATTAGAAAAAGAAGCTAGTGAATTTTGAGTAGATTATATTTATGAAAAATTAAAAAAATTAGACCCTAAAAATTATAACAAAGTTCATAAAAATAATATTCAATATGTAATTAGAGCTTTGGAAGTAATTATAATTTCTGGAAAATCTAAATATATAAATCCAGTTAAAAAACAATTAAAATATGATGTTTTATTTTTAACTCCATATGATTGAAATAGAGAAAAATTATATGAAAGAATAAATTATAGAGTAGATTTAATGTTTGAACAAGGTCTTGAAGAAGAAATTAAAAGTTTAATAACAAAGTGATATACAAAAAAATCTTTTTGACTAAAATCTATTTGATATTCGCAATATTTTGATTATCTAGATTCATTTTATACTTTTGAAGAAATGAAAAACAAAATAAAACAACATTCAAGAAATTATGCTAAAAGACAATTAACTTGGTTTAAAAAATATGAAAATTAATTAATTTTCATATTTTTTTATTTATAAATAGTAGTTCATTCTTCTTTTCATAAAATAGCATTTTTAATAGAATTTTCTTTTGTAAGAGATACTACTTTTACTATTAAATTATTTTCTTTAGCTAATGCTATTGATGTAAAATCCATAACTTTTAAGTTTTTTGTAATTATTTCATCATAAGTTGCTGATTTTATAAATTTAGCATCATCATATTCCATTGGATCTTTATCATAGACTCAATCTACTTTTGTAGCTTTTATCATCATATTTGCTTCAATTTCTAATGCTCTTAATACTCCTGCTGTATCTGTTGTAAAGTATGGATTTCAAGTTCATCATCCAAAAATTACAACTTTTTTATTTTGAATATACTTAATTACTTTTGTTTTATTAAACCTTTCAGCTATTCAATCTATTCCAAAAGAATTTACTATTCTAGTAGATATACCTTTTTTTTCTAAAACATCTGATAAAGCTATAGTGTTAATATTAATTGCAAGCATTCACATATTATCAGCATTACATCTATCTATATTAATTCTTTCTATTTCAGAACCTCTAATAAAATTTCCTGCTCAAACAACTATTCAAACTTCAATCTTATCTTTAATTAAATTATTTATGATATTTCATACTTTATCAAGTATAGTATAATCTAAACCTCATTTTTTACCTCCAGCAAGCGCTTCACCAGAAATTTTTATAACTACTCTCATTTTATTATTGTATTATTTTTTTAAATAAATTATCTACTATTTCTACTTGTATAAAAGTATGATTTAATTCTTTTAATTTTTTATTTTTTTCTGCAATTGTATATTTATCTATTCCTTCACCTTTTTTTATTTCATAAACTCAATAAAATCAATGAACAAAATCTAAATAATGTTTTTCATAAAAATAATTATCTCAAGATAATCTAAGTACATAAAAACTAATTCATTTGTCTTTTATAATATCTCTACAAGTATTCCAATAATACCAAGAATCTTGTCTAGTTTTTAAAAAATCTGTAATAAAATAATTATCTGTTTCCTCATTTTTTTTACAAGTAATTTTATTTGATTTTCAATCTAAAAGAAAAAGGTCTTTTTTTATTTCTAATCATTTAATATCTGAATATGTAAAAGATTTTTCTCATAATTTAATTACATTTCCAAAATCTGAACCTTCTGGAAGATTTGCAAAAACTATATTTTGTTCTGTTCAAATTAATTTATTTGTAGTACTTTCTTCTTTTTTTACTATATTATTATTTCATCATTCTAAATATTTATCATCATTTTTAGAAACTAAAACTTTTAATTCTAATACTGACTCACCATTTTCTGTAAAAGCTGTGAAAATATAAGTATTTAATCAAAAATCTAAAACTTTATATTTTGAATTTGCATTATATACAAAGTTTTTTCATCAAGATTTGAATTGCCTCAAAATATATTGATCATTTGGATATTCAGAATTATCATTTGAAAAATCAACTTTTATTTTAGAAACAAAACCTAAAGTTTTTCAAGTAATTTTAGAATGACCATCTTTAAAATTATTATATTTTAATTCATCTAATTCTAAAATTTTATCACCACTAATTTGTTTAATACTTATTCTAGGGTCTTCACTTAAATCTACTAAAGCTTCTTTTTTATTATCTAATAAATTAAAACTAGGAGTATTTTCTATAATTCCTAAATCTTGTTTAGCTTTAATTACTTCTTTTGAATCTCAAAAACAAGAACTTAAAAATAAAGTAATAAATAATAATGAAAAGAATACAAATATTTTATTATACATAATATTATATTTAATAATATACTAACTTTATTTATTATACAAATAATATATTAAAATGAAACTTTTTTTTAATTTATTTTTATAAATATATTAACAATTTAATAAACAATAACTTTTTCATTCATAAAATTTTTCATTCATCTTTCTCAAAGTTCTTTTCAATATCAACTATTTTTTACTCAACCATATGGTAAAAAAGGATAAGATGTAGGTATTTTATTATGAAAAACACTTCAAGTTTCCAGCTGTTTTGCAATATCTTCAAATATTTGAATATCATCAGTTATAATACAAGATGTTAATCAAAATTTAGAATTATTTGCTAATTGTATTGCATGATTTTTGTTATTTGCCTTTATTATTGATGCTATTGGTCAAAATGTTTCTGTATCAAATAAACTATTATTTATATCTACATTACAAATAACTGTTGGTTCAAAATAATATCATTTAGTATTAGTTCTTTTTCATCAAGTTAAAAGTTTTGCTCAATCTTTTATAGCATTTTTAGTTATTTCTTCTAATTCTTTTATTGAAGATAAAGTAGCTACTGGTCAAATACTTATTTTTGTATTAAATGGATCTCAAATTTGTAATTTAGAGAAATTTTTAGATAATTTTTCACAAAATTCATCATAATATTCTTCTAAAACTATAAATTTTTTAGAACTATTACATTTTTGTCCACAGCTTGATAATCTTCAAATTTGTGCTAACTTTATTGTTTCATCTAAATTTTTAGTATCAATTAGAATAAATGGATCAACTCATCATAATTCTAAAATACTTGGTTTTAAATATTTTCAAGATATTTTTCATATTGCTCTCCCTGCTTGATCTCCTCCTGTAATATTTACTCATTTTATTATAGGATTAGAAATAATATATTCTGATTCAGCAGAACTTATTTCTATATTTTGATATACTCCTTCTGGAAAACCTGCTTCCAAAAATAATTCTTCTATTTTTCTAGCTATTCATACAACATTTGAAGCATGTTTTGATAAAACTACATTTCAGGCTATTATATTTGAAGTTGCATTTCTAAATACTTGATTATATGGAAAATTCCAAGGACTTATTGAAAATAAAACTCAAATTGGTTCAAATATTCTTTTTCAAGAAACTCAAGCTTCATTAAATTCTATATCTTTTATCCAAGTTTCAAAAATATTTGTTATATATTTAATTCCAGTCACTGTTTTAGTAATATCTCAAAGAGCTCCAGAATAAAGCATTCACATTTCCAAAGTATTTAATTTAGCCAAATCTTCTTTTTTTTCTAACATTAAATTAGATAGTTTTTTAAACTTTTGTTTTCTTTCTTCAAAACTTGTATTTTTCCAAACATTATAAGCAATATTTGCTTTTTCTATTTTTTCATCTAATTTACTTTTATTAATATATTCATATTCATATAAAATTTCTTCATTTGCTGGATTAATTATTTTTGGCATTTTTATTCTATTAAAAGATATATTTATTCTTAAATGGAGCCATTAATGGGATTTGAACCCATGACCTCACCCTTACCATGGGTGTGC
>CAZSQW010000068.1:0-4554 GCA_964609055.1 uncultured Candidatus Peribacteria bacterium | reverse complement strand
AAACACTAATAAATATTACATTTTTCAGCTAATTTGGAAAGTCAAAATTTTGATAAGGTTGAAAGTGAAAAAAATGATGATTTGAAAAAAAAATAATACAATTACAAAGCTAGAAAATATATGAGATGAAAGTGAAAAAGCATACAAAAAAAACTATTTTTAGAAAATAGCTCTTCAAATTTAAAAAATCCAGATATTTTAATAAAAGCAAAAGTTAATAGTTTTATTAAAAAAGAGATTTTAGGGATTTAATAAAAAATTATAACATTTTTTTATTTAATTTAAACATTGTTCTAATTGTAATAAATTGTAAATAAACAATTGGAATAAGAAAAATAAAATAAACTAATCAAAATTTTGAAACTATTCAATTTTCAACTAATCACATATGTAGAAAAAAGAATAAAAACACTGTTAATGCTACTCAAGGACAAATTAAAGCATAACTTCAAGGAGATTTTTTATCTCAATTTAGATATTCTTCAAAATATCAATTTGATTTCATAACTTTATTTCAAATATAACCAAAAATTAATTGTAGAGAACCAAGTACCGTAATAAATAATAAAATTCAGATTTTATCAGAATCTACAGAAAAAGTTTCATTCAATCAATGATTTTGTCTAATTGAAGTTATTCAAATTAAAGTTAATAATGGAATTATTATCCAAATAGTTGGAGATGTTTCTTTATCTAATCAGTATTCAAAAATAGATTTCATTCCAAGAATAAGCTTTATTACTCAGAAAAATATTGCAACTGTCATAAAAAATGTTGATCCAAGTAGTCATAAAATTACTGTTATTTCATTATTACTCATTGCTGAACTTGCTGAAAAACCTACTCATACCATTAGAAAAGCAAATATTACTAACATTTGTCATAAATTATTATTTTTTACAAAATCAAGTGAATGAGTTGTAAATATTTTTGATATATAAGCACCAAAAAGTCTAATAGCAATTATTCAAATTATTGAAAATGCTAAAAGTGATAATGGAAATAAATATTCTATAATAGACCATAATTGAGGTACAAAAATAGCTCATAATACAAAAAATACATTTATTGTCATAGCAAGAGCTAATGGAAATGCCATTAATTGAACTGCCTTATTTCATCATTCAAAACTTTTAAATTCTTCAGATTTTTTAAATTTATTAAATTTGTTGATATTCCAAATCATTAATTTAATATGGTTAAATGCAAAATATATAATTCAAACAATTGCTATTACAATAATAGCCTTTAATAGCATATTTCCATCTGAAAAAGCAGTTGTCCAACTTTCAAATGTTGGAATTGGAGTTTCTTTATGATTAGTAAAAAACATCAAATACATAAAAAAACTTATAGAAATACCACCTTGTCCTAGAGCAGATAAAAAATAAAGTGGTGAATAATTTTTTGTTTTCATAAATAAAACATTATCATATAAATAACATATTACTAATACTTAATATATTGTTTATATGATATTATATTTAAAAAATAAGTCAAAAGATTTTGACTTATTTTTTAAATATATATTATTTATTTAAATTTATAAATAATATAATTTGTAATGAAAAATAATAATCTTATTCAATGAAGTAAAATAATTACACCTGAAGAGTTAAAAAAAATATTCCCACTTAATAAAAGTGATAAAAATTATATAAAAGAAAACCATAAAATAATTCAAAATATTATTCATTGAAAAGATGATAAATTAATTGTTATTGTATGACCTTGTTCTATACATAATATAGAAGAATGATTAGAATATGCTAAAAAATTAGCAGATATGAGATATAATTTTCCAAATCTTTTTATAATAATGAGAACTTATTTTGAAAAACCTCGTACTACAATTTGATGGAAATGATTAATAAATGATCCATATTTAGATTGAAATTCAAATATTGAAGAGGGGCTAAAAAAAGCTAGAAAATTTATAACAGATATAAATAAATTAAAATTACCAGCTGCAACTGAATTTTTAGATAATATGACTATTCCAGATATTTCAGATTGAATATCTTGGTGAGCTATTTGAGCTAGAACAACTGAAAGCCAACTTCATAGAGAAATGGCTTCTGGTTTATCTATGCCTATATGATTTAAAAATTCTACAAATGGAGATATGCAAATTGCATTTGAAGCAATAATATCTTCAAATAATAAACATAGTTTTATTTGAATTGATGAAAATTGAACAAGAAAAAACTTTAATACACAATGAAATCCTGATGGACATATTATCCTTAGAGGAGGTAAATGAATACATAACTATGATAGGGATTCAGTAAATACAACTATAAAATTATTAGAAAAGTTTAAAATTAAATCTTGAATAATAATAGATTTTTCTCATGCAAATAGTGATAAAAAGTGGGAAAATCAAATAAAAGTGTGTACTAATGTATCTGAACAATTATCTTCTTGAAATAAAAAAATAATATGAGTTATGATAGAAAGTAATATTAATCAATGATCTCAAAGTTTTATTCCTTGATTAAATAATAAAGATAATTTACAAAAATGAGTTAGTATTACAGATGAATGTGTATGATTAGCTGATACACAAAAAATGCTTACACAATTAAATAAGGCAGTAGAAAAAAGAAATTTTAAAAATTAAAAAACAAAAAAAGTATTTTTATGACAAAAAAAGAAATTTCTAAAAAAATTATAGATTATGCTATATGGTATTATTTAAGATATTTTCCAAGTATTAATAAATTAAAACAAAAATTAAATTTTAAATTTTGACCACAATCAGAAAAAGGGAAGAAGTATTGATGAATTTTTGAAGATGATATTGATTATATTATTTCAGAAAAAATGAATAGTATTTTATGTGAAAAAGAGATTATAATTTCAAAAATAAATAATTATATAAATAAATGAAAAAACTTATTTTATATTAAATCTAAGTTAAATGAAAAAATGTTTATTTCAGAAGAATTTAATAAAATTTTAGTGAAAAATTTTGATATTGAAAATTCAAGTATATTAAGTTATGAAAAAATTTTTAAACAAATAAAAACTTTAGTAAATAGAAATAAATCTAAAAAATATATTAGAAATAAATTTGTAGAAAATAATTTTGATGCAGAAATAGTTGATGAAATTTTAAAAGATTTTTTTGAAAATTGAGAAGAAAATGCTATAAATATTGAGCTAGATAAAATATTAAGAAAATTACAAGGGGCTAAAGACCCTTGTCTAAAACATGAATATTTAGAAAAATTAGATTTTAAAGAAAAACAAAAAATCACACAAAAACTTGTGTGAAAATGATTTAATTTTTGAGAAGTTATAGAAATATTAAAAAATTAAAAAAAGCTCTTTTATAGAGCTTTTTTTAATTATTTTTACATAAATTTCTTCATAGCCATTGCTAATAAATCATCTTTTATATCACCATCACCATCTTTATCTAAAAATGAAGTAGCCATTTTCATAAGACCTGAATCTCATAACATTGAACCAGCACTAGAACCTGAGTCTGAATTTGCTTTTCATAAAGCTCACATAACCATAGGAGCTAAAGCTGCTAAAATAGAACTGTTTCCAGCTTCTTTTTCAGCTTCTTCCTTTTTGTCCCCAAATATATGACCAAGAATTTTTCCTCAATCTTTCAAATCAATATTATCAAAATTATCCATAATACTACCATCATTTCCTGCAACTGCTTTTTCTAAACTAGCTTTTTTAGCATCATCTTGAGAATTTTTTTTCAAAGCCCCAAGTAACATTGGAAGAGCTTTAGCAGCTAAACCTTTTGAAGTTCCTAAATCTAATCCAGTTTTTTTAGAAATTGCTTTCATTGCTTGGTCTTTTAAAAGACTACTCATCATTCCACTTAAATCCATAATATATTTAATTATTTAATAAAATTATTTTGCTGTTTTTGGTAAATTTTGACAAGCAACACCATCATGATTTCTATCTAAACCATAAATATCTAATTTAACAGGATCTTCTATGTTAGGATTATTTTTCTTAATCTCACTCATACAAAAATCATATTTAGCTTGTGCATCACCTTGAGTTGCAAAATTATCACAATTAACATCAGATTTTACACATTCTCAAATAAGTCTAACAGTATTTCACTCTTTATCTTTTATTGATTCAATTCTTGATTCAGAATAACTACCAGTTTCCCATAATTTTCATAAATCTGCATCATAATCAAAACCTTCTGTTCACATTGCAATAGCAAGTAAAACCAAAATAACAGTTAATGCTATTTTTCATTTTCCCCAAAAAATCATAAGTAAAACTACTACAGCCATCAAAGCCCCAATAATTCACATTCTACATTTTTTAGATTTTCTACAATCAGAAATTCCCATATTTTTATTTTTAAATATTAAAATACAAGTTTAGTTTATTTAAAAAGACCTATTTGTCAAAAAAAGAGAAAATATTAATTTTCTCTTTTTAAATCTCTTCTATTCCATCAGGATACCAATTTTCACTTTCTATTTCCTCTATTTCATATTCTATTCAATTTATTTCTAAATTTAATTTTGATGCTAACTCTTTAAAATATTCATTAAA
>CAZSQW010000067.1:1163-4662 GCA_964609055.1 uncultured Candidatus Peribacteria bacterium | reverse complement strand
AAATTCTAAAGAACTAATTTTAGTTCTTTTTTTTGACAAAAAATAAAAAAATGATAACATAATTATATATATAATTAAATACATAAATATGACATATATAAATACAGATATTTTTATTTCTACAACAGAATTAAAAAATAATACAAAATCAGTTATTGAAAAAACTAATAATCTAGGTGAAATTTTTATTATGAATAATAATAAACCAAAGGTTGTAATGATGAGTGTGGAACAATATAATATTTTTAGTAAATATAATATTGCAGAAGTAGAACCAAATGAAAATGAAAAAAAAGCCATTGAAAAATATGAAGTAGAAAAAAGTAACTGAAATTTGGATTTAATTAATGAAAAAGAAGTATTTAGTATATTAAATGAATTAAAATAATGTATAATATTAATATTACAAAAAATGTTATAAAATTTCTTTCAAAACATAAATGAGAAAAAATAATATCTTCATTTGAAAAAGGTTTAATAATTCTAAAAAATAATCCATATAGAAATACTTTAGATATAAAATCTTTAAAATGATATAATAAATTTTATAGACTAAGAATTTGAAAATATAGATTTATTTATGAAATTATTGATAACAAATTAATTATAAGTTTTGTAGAAGCTGATACTAGATGAGATATTTATTAAGATATTTTCATCTTTTTTTTGACAAAAAATAAAAAATAAATATTATATTAGCACTTAAAAATAGTAAGTGCTATTTTTTATTAAAAAATAACTAAAAAACAATGAAAAAAACACATAATTTTGAAGCAGAAACTGGGAGAATTTTGGAGTTATTAACTCATTCAATTTATTCTAATAAAGAAATATTCTTGAGAGAAATTATTTCTAATTCTAGTGATGCTATTGATAAAGCTAGATTAAAATCTATAACTGATACAACTTTTCTAAAAGAAGGTGAACAATTTGAAATAAAATTAGATATAGATAAGAAAAAGGGGATTATTACAATTACTGATAATGGTATTGGGATGACTGAAGATGAATTACATAAAAATCTTGGTACAATTGCAAAATCTGGAACTAAAGAATTTGTTGAAAAATTAAAAGCAGCTAAAGAAAATTCTGAACATAATTTAATTGGACAATTTTGAGTAGGTTTTTATTCTGCTTTTATGGTAGCTGACAGTGTTGAAGTTACTTCAAATTCTGCTAATAATGGTGATAAAGCTTTCAAATGGACAAGTGATGGTAAAACTGGTTATGAGGTTTCACAAGCTCTAAAAGAGGGAAGAGGAACTGAAATTAAAATATTTATAAATGAGGCTAATAAGGAATTATTAGAAGACTGGAAAATTAGAGAATTAGTAAAAAAATATTCTAATTATGTTGGAACTCCAATAATGATGAAAGAATTAGATACAAGAAATGATGAGGACAAGAAAAAAGAACCAAACAAAGTTTTTGGATATGAAAAAGTAAATGAAACAACTGCTATTTGGAAAAAGGGAAGTAATTCAGTAAAAGAAGAAGAATATCAAGAATTTTATAAAACTGTATCTGGGGATTTTAATAAACCATTAACTCATATTCACTCAAGTGTTGAATGAATGGTAAGTTATAAAACTCTTTTATATATTCCTTTAGAAAAGAATATGTTTAAGGATTTAAGAGATCCAAATCAAGAATATTGACCAAAATTATATGTTCAAAATGTATTAATTTTAGACAATGCAAAAGAATTATTACCAGTTTGGTTAAGATTTGTAAGTTGAGTTGTTGAAACTTCTGATTTACCTTTAAATATTTCAAGAGAAATGCTTCAAAGTAATGCTACTCTAGATAAAATTAAAAAAGCATTAGTTAAAAAAGTAATTTCTGAATTGAAAAAATTATCAAGAAAAGAACCTGAAAATTATGCTAAATTTTTAGAAAGTTATGGGGAAATCTTAAAAGAATGAATTCACTATGAAGCAGATTTAAAAGAATCTATTGCAGAAGTTTTGAATTTTAAATCTATGACTGAAAATAAAAAAATAAGTTTAGAAGATTATTTAGAAAAAGCTCCTGAGAAAGAAATTGAAGTAGAAATAGATTGAAAAAAAGAAACTAAAAAAGAAAAAACTATTTACTATATTACTGGTAAATCAGAATCTGAAGTTTTAGCTAGCCCTTACTTAGCTCAATTTAAAGAAAATAATGTTGATGTTTTACTTTTAACTGACCATATTGATAGTTTTATTGTTCAAACTTTAACAGAATATAAATGAGCACAATTAAAATCTATAACTGCTGATGATATTAAATTAAAACAAGATTCTAAAGAAGAAAAAGAAAAAATAGAAAAAAAGTCTAAAGAATTTAAAGATTTATTAGAACTTACAAAAAACACAATATGAGCTGAAAAAATTGAAAAAGTAGAATTAAATGATAAATTAGGTTCAGCACTATGAGCTTTAAAAACTCCAACTTGAGGAATGGATCCACAAATGGAAAAAATGATGAAATCAATGGGGCAAGCAATCCCAGCTCAAAAAAGAGTTTTAGAATTAAACCCAAATAATGCTTTAGTTTCTGCTATGCAAAAAGAATTTAAAAGTGATATTAAATCTGAAAAATTATCTGATTTGATGAAATATGCTTATAATCAAGCAATTTTACTTGAATGAGGAGAACTAGAAAATATTTCTGAATTTGTAGCTTTGACTAATAAATTTGCAGGAGGTTATATTAAATAAAACAAAAAAAACTGAAAATTAATTTTTCAGTTTTTTTATTTCAATCCTTTTTCCTCTAAAAAAGCATCAATTTTCACTCATCTTCCCATAAAGTCTTCAAACATATCTTTAGCTTTTTTTATTGAACCTGCTCACAGAATTTTTTCTTCAAATTTTGTGGCAGTTTTTTTATCAAAAACTCAATTTTTCTTAAATTCTGCCCAAATTTCATCAACTAAAATATCTGCCCACATATAAGAATAATATCAAGCTGAATATCAACCTGCAAAAATATGACTAAAGCTACAATATTGTTTATAATTATTTTCTTTTTTAAATATAGATAAATTATTTACTTTTTCTAAATATTGTTTATCTAAATCTTCTATATTTTTAAATTCTTTTCCTGAATAGAACATCATATCTATAACTGAATATGTGTTTTGTCATAAAACATGATTTCAAGTTCAAAATGTATTTAATCTTTCTAAAGCATCAATTAAATCTTTAGGTAATTTTTCTCAAGTTTTATAATGTTTTGCTACATTCCCAATAGTTAAATCATCACTTGCCCATTTTTCTAAAATTTGACTTGGTAATTCTACAAAATCCCACTCTACTCAAAAACCTGATAAATCTGAATATTTTGATTTAGAAAGCATAGAGTGAATTCCATGACCAAATTCATGAAAAAGTGTTGTCACTTCTCATAAAGTAAGAAGAGTTTTTCAAGACTCAGATTTAATAAAACTCATAACATTTACAACTATTGATTTTTTATCTCAAAATCTATTTCTTAATTCATCAGCCCAAGCTCA
>CAZSQW010000067.1:0-1063 GCA_964609055.1 uncultured Candidatus Peribacteria bacterium | reverse complement strand
TTAAATTCAAAATATTGCTTTAATTTCTTATCATCAAGTTTATATTTTTTTTCTTTTAAAATTCTAGCATAATATCACATATCCCAAGAATTTAATTCTTTTAATTCAAAAAAGTCTTTAATTTCTTCAATTTCTTTTTCAGCTTTTGGTTTAGCTTTCTGTGATAAATCAGATAATAAATCTATTACTTCTTTTGGAGATTCTGCCATTTTAAATTCTAAAGACAAATCTGCATAATTTTTATAACCTAATAATTTAGATTTTTTATCTCTTAAATTAATAATTTTTAAAACAATTTCTCTATTATCATATTTTCAGTTTGAAGCAAAAGAAGAATGAGCATCTGCAAAGTGTTTTCTAATTTCAGAATTACTACAATATTTCATTATAGAAATATAACTTGGTGAACTTGAATCAAAAGCATATCACTTTTTTCATTTTTTTTCAGATAGATTTTTAGCATTTTCTAAATCACTTTCTGGGAATTCTTTTAAAAATTCATCTGTTTCAAGAAAATATTCAAATTGTTTTTCATCATCTAAGACATTATTAGAAAATTTTGTAGTTAATTTAGATAATTCTGAACTTATTTTTTTTAATTCTTCTTGCTTGTTTTTATCTAAATTTATTCATCTAATTTTATAATGTTTTACTGTATCAGAAATAATTTTATTTTGTTCTTCATCTAATTTACAATTATTTAGACAATATTCAAACATTTCAAAAAATCTTTTACTATAAGCAACTTCATTACCAAATTCTGTTAATTTAGGTTCAAGATTTTCTATTATTTCTCTAACTTTATCACTAGAATTAACATTATTCAGATGATTTAATAAAGACCAAAAATAATTAAGTTTTGATTCTTCTTCAAATAAATCAAAAGTTATTTTGTCATCAGAAATTTTTAATTTTTCTTCAAACTCTTTTTTCTCTTCTTCTAGAAATTCTAGTAATAATTCTTCAGATATTTCTAAAACTTCTTTACTAAAAAGAAATTTTAAATCAGGTATTTCAGAATTTTCTAATTCTTGTATTATTTTATTTTTTATCATTTTTTATT
>CAZSQW010000066.1:0-4679 GCA_964609055.1 uncultured Candidatus Peribacteria bacterium | reverse complement strand
TAGGTGGTTGATTAATTGATGAAGTAAAGGATTTTAAATTAAAAATAACTCATAATAGTGTTTATGATGAAGTTATTACAATTATAAATGGTATTTGAATAGATATGACAGATTATAATAGAATTTAATATTGAATTTAAAAAATGAAGAATTTACTAAAAACATTTGAAGAATTAATTGAAATACCTAGTGTAACTAATTCTGATGTAGAAAGAGATATAATCAATTTTACTGAGGAAAAATTGAAAAGTATTGTCTTACAAAATAAAAATTTAAGCTGAGTAAATATATTAATTGAAAAGATTGAAACAACAGAAAAAGATTGAAAATATCACGGCTGAGTTTTATGTCATATAAAAATAGATGATTCTAAAAAAACTGTTTGATTGTTATGACATTTGGATGTTGTTCCAGTTACAAGTAATTGGAAAAAAGAGCCTTTTAAACTAACTGAAGATAAAGATAAATTTTATTGAAGAGGAACATGTGATATGAAATCATGAGACTCAATTATGATTGAAATTTTGAGAGAAAGTTTAGAAAAAAAACCTAATAAAAATGTAAGCTTAATATTAACTTCAGGGGAAGAATGTGGTATTCCAAATTGACTAACTGAAATTATAAAATCAAAAAAAATATGATGATTAGACTTTATTATAGCTTTGGAACCAACTTGATGAAAAATGAATGCATGAGTTTTTTGATATTTAGATTGAGAATTTCACTTTAAATGAAAAGCATGTCATTCATCAAAACCATCTTTATGAGAAAATGCTATACATAAAATTGGACCTTTTTTACAATATTTACAAAATCCAGATTGTATAAAAGAAGTTACATATTTTAATGAAAAATTAGAAGAAGCTTTATCTACTACTATAATAAAATGATGAATTGCTAGTAATGTAATTCCTGATCAAGCTATAATGCAGACTAATTATAGATATTCTCCAGATAGAACTTGAGAAAATGCAGAAAAATTGATGAAAACATTAGCAAAGCAATATTGAGCAGAGAAGTTTAATATAATTGAACATGATCCTTCTAGTAAAATAGTTAAAAGTGATAATTTACACTTATTAGAATTTATAGAAAAAACTAAATTGTGAATTAATTCTTTGAATGTAGTTCCTTTTTGGACAGATATTTCACAAACTTCAGATTTATGAATTCCTTCAGTTAATTTTTGACCTTGAAGTATAGATCAAGCACATACTGATGATGAGTTTTTATTAAAAAAATCATTTGAAGAAACATATAAGCAATTTAGAAATTACATATTTAATTAAGAAAAAATGAATTTAACATTATCAAGTATTTACTGAGAAGATAAAACTTTATTTCCAAAATATCCTGAACCATGAAAAGATTTTTCTCATTGAGATAAATTTGATTTTTATGCTGGGGATTATAGTCCTTCAGTTATCCACACTGAAGAGGCAAGAATATTACCTGTAATCTGAGATAAAATAGATGTCTTAGTTTGAGAATGAGCATTAGATAAGTCTATGATTGATTATTATAACCATACTTATCCTGAAACATTTAGTGATAAAAGGATTGTTTCTTATAAACATAAGGAATATTATAACCTAATAGAAGATATTAAAAGAAAAAGCTTAATAACTCTTCACCCATATTCTTGAATAAAAGAAAAACAATATTATATTGATCCTAATATTACATTCTTTTTAAATAATAAGGAAAATATTTCTAAACTTACTAAAAATACTCCTAAAAAAGAAACTTTAGTATTAGAAAAAATAAGAGAAGTAGATGATTTTCCTGTTGTATTAAAATCATTTACATGAGCTAGTTGAGATTGAGTTAGAATTATAAATGATAAGGAAGAATTATTAGATGCTTTAGAATATTTCAAAAATGAAGAGAAGTTAATAGTAGAAGAATATATTTATGCTGTAGATAATATTTGAGTTCAATTATCCATATCAGAAGAATGAGAGGTAAAAATTTTAGGTATATCTAGGCAAATAGTTACAGATGAATGAGAGTATGAATGAAGTATCTTTAATAGATATGATAAAATAGATCTTGATTTAGAAAGAATGGCTTTAGAAGTTTGAATTAATGCTTCTAAAATATGATTTAACTGAATTTGTTGATTAGACTTCTTGAAAGATGAATCAGGACAATATTTCTTAATTGATCCAAACTTTAGACTTACTTGAGCAACAAGTGGAATATTTTTGAAAGATAAAATATTTAAAGAAAGGGATGATAATATTATTCAAGTTCAACAATTTAAATCAAATCATTCTGATATAAAAACAATGATTAATGAAAATTTGAAATTATGAAAAGATGGACTATATTTATTATCTTCATATAGAGATAATGTATCAAGTATTATATCTTGATTTTCAATAATCACTTGAGAATCAGATAAACATATTGAATATAAGAAGAAAAATCTTTATAAAAAGAAATGATTTAATTTATAATTAGAATTATATGGACTTTATAGCTTTTAATAATTATTCAAATACATTTGTTTTTGATACAAAAATTAATTGACCGACTATTGTTATTTTTTGATGAATACATTGAAATGAAATAGCTTGAGTTAAAGTTATTGATAAACTTTTAGAACAATTACAAAATGATGAAATAAAAATACTAAAATGAAAATTAATACTTGCTTATTGAAATGAGCAGGCAATAAATATTTGAAAAAGACAAGTTAAATATAATTTAAATAGATTATTTAGAGATACTTATTTTTCTAGCTCTTCTAATGATTATGAAATAAATAGAGTAAAAAAATTAAGGGAAGTATTACTTGAATGAGATGTTTTACTTGATATTCATTCTACAAGTTCTAAATCAACTCCTTTTATGTTTTCAGAAGATTTTAAAGATGAAATAAATATAACAAAGAGTATTTGACCTAAAAAAATTATTATTGGATGGGAAAAAATATCATGAGATTTATTATCATGAGATACAAACGGGTATATGCATAAAATGTGAAAAATGGCTTTTACATTAGAATGCTGACAACATAATTCAGATAATGCTTATGATGTCTGATATGGTACTTCTGTTAAAATGTTAGAGTATTTTGGTTTATTAAAAAAATCTAATAATTTAGATATAAAAAAAGTAGATTTAATAGAAATGTATAAAATTGAAACTACAAAAACATGAAAATTTAAATTTATAGATAAAATAAATAATTTTGATCATATTAAATCTTGAGATTTAATATGATTTGATTGAAATAGAGAAATTATAGCAGCAGAAAATTTCATAATTTTATTACCAAATTATGAAAAAGTGGAAATTGGAGAAGAAATATTTTACTATTGAAAGAAAATAATAAATAATTAAAAATGTGTAATAAAAGCTGATATTTAAAATCACTTGAAGAAGAATATAAAGAAGAGTATAAATGAAAAAATATGCTCTTTGTTTGAAGTAAAAGCCTTTTTTTGTCTGGTAAAAAAAGTATTAATGATGAGACAATTAAATCTAATACAGAAGATGTTTTAAAGCAAATTAATTCTATAGTTTGATATTGAATTAATATTAATTTTTTAACAGATTATTCTTATAAATGATTGAGAGAAAAATTATGAGTTGAGGAAGAACAATATTTTTATACTTCTTGAGATTTAATAGATAGTTCTTTTGAGGTATCTAAAAAAATATGAGTAGATAAAGTTATTTATCTTACAAAAAAAACTATTACATGATTGATATATTGAAAAAAAGAGAAATTAAATTATATTAATTCTAGTATTTTAAATAAAGTTGATATAAAATGAAAAAATGGAATAGTTATTAAAAAAATATTATGATTACTTGAAAATAATATAGTTAATAGATTTCATTTTGTAAATATTTTGAAAAATAATGCTTTATATAATGAATTATTTACATTGTATTGAGAATGAAATTGAGACTGAGTTCTAGTTTCTCTAGATTATAAATTAGAAATTGAGAAAATGAAAAATGTATCAGAAATAGAACTCTTATTCCTTTATAGTATATTAGAAGATTTATCAAAAAATAATTGATTTGTAAAACATAAAGAATTTAGTTATATAGAAGAAAATATAAATAATTTTTATGTATATAAAATTGATTGAGCATCTGTAGGTATGTTTGAAGTAAAAGAGTTATGAAATTTTTCAAAAGAGATAGGAACTGTTATTTTGGATCAAAATTTTCAATGAGGGGGGATATGATATAGAATGATAGAAAAGATAATAGAATTAAAGAAAACTTATGAATATAAATATTTTAATTTTATTCTTGTTACTTGAAATAAAAGTTTAAAAAATATTTTTTTAAAAGAGGAAGATATAAATCTTATTAAAAATGATATTATTTCTAGAGATATAGATTTAGAAAGAAGATATGATCTTATGTTAAAAGAAAATAAAGAAGATTGAAAAAATAGAGAAATGTTTATAATTTCATAAAAAAAGCACTATAATTAGTGCTTTTTTTACTCAATTTTCAATAATGCCAAAGGCTTTCTTACATTAGACCTATTTAGTTAAATATTTAATCATAGAATGTTTAGAAAATTCTCTTCAATTATAAAAGTGGTCTGATTTGAAATGGGACAATACAAAATGAAAAATTTTATGAATTTTAAAAAGCAATAATTTAAAATTATTGCTTTTTTATAGTTATTTTTTTACTGTAAT
>CAZSQW010000065.1:0-4994 GCA_964609055.1 uncultured Candidatus Peribacteria bacterium | reverse complement strand
CTAGTTTTACATTTTATAAACTTTTTCCCTCTTTTATATATAACAAGATATTAATAACTTTATTATATTTCTCAAAAAATGTTAAAGAACTTTTATTGAAAGTTAATTCAAGTAGAAGTATATTCAATATTTTATTTTTTGCAAATATCTAATATGCTTTTTCACGCTTATTTCGCATTCAAAAAATTAGTAAAAAAAAGTGAACACAAGGTTCACTTAAATATTTTTATCAATTACTAACTGTATCAGCTAAATTCATAATTGGTTGCATAATAGCCATTGCTATTCAACCTACTGCTACAGCTAAAAATACAATAATCATTGGTTCTAATAATTTATTTAACATCGCAATCATATTATTAACTTGCTCATCATAGAAATCAGCTACTTTAATAATTGTTTTATCAATATTTGCAGTTTCTTCTCATACTTGAATCATTTGAACCATCATCGCAGGAAAAAGCTTGTCTCAATCTATAGACTCCCATATTTTTATTCAATGTTTGATATCTTCTTTTATTAGAAGAATTCTTTGTCTATAGACTTCATTACCTATTCAGTCAGCAACAATATCAAAAGCTATTACAATTGATACTCCTGAACTAATTAAACCTGATAATAATCTTGAAAATTTTGAAAGAATTAATTTTTGATTCATAGAGCCAAAAACAGGTATTTTTAATATAAAACCATCATATAAATATTTTCATCAAGGAGTTTTCTTCCAAATTTTAACTCAAATAACAAAAGCTATAATTCAAACTATAATTAATACCCAATAATTTGCTAAAAAATCAGATATATATATTAATACTTTTGTAGAGATAGGAAGAGCTGATTTATCTTCAAATATTTCAAGTAGTTTTGGAACAATAACTACCATCATTACTCATATTACTCCTAATACTACTAATATAATAAAAGAGGGATATATCATTGCAGATTTTAATTTTCAAGATATAGAAGAAACTTTTTCTATTTGATTAGCTAATTCTAATAAAGTTGAATTTAATCTTCAGGTTTTTTCTCAAGATTTAATAATTCAAACTTCTGCTTCATCAAAAGAATTAGGGAATAATTCTAAACATTCTGAAAGAGTTTTTCATGATCTTAATTCTTCAATAAATACTCATAATATCCTTTTCAAAACAGGATTTTTTTCTTGTTCTTGAATAACTTTTATTGATTTTATAAGTGTCATACCTGCATTAATCATAGTAGACAAAAGACGATATAGAATTAGTTTATCTTTTACCTTTATTGATTGAATATTTATAAGATATTCATTAATATTTTCAATTAAATTTTTTGCCATAATATATTTGTTATTATAATTATTTTTATAAAAAAATGTAGTTATCCATTTTGAGTTTTTGCCACTCTATAGACTTCTTCTAAAGAAGTTTCTCAATTTAATGCTTTTATAATACCATCTTGTTCAAGTGATATCATTCAATCTTTTATAGCTTGTTTATTAATATTAAAAGCTGATTGTTCTGCTAATATCATTTCTTTTACACCTGATGAAATTTCAAGTACTTCATATAATCAAACTCTTCATTTATAACCTGTATCTTCACATTTTTCACATCAAACTGGCTTATAAAATAGTGGTGATTTCAATTTATCTCATACCCTATTTATTAATTCATCTTTTGGTGTCATATTAATAGCCTTTTTAACATTTTCTAAAGTTGTTTTTCAAATATCTTTCATACTTATAGATTTTTTGCAATGGACACATAATTTTTTAATTAATCTTTGCGCAATAATCGCATTTAAAGAAGCTGGTATCAAAAATGGTTGAACTCACATATTCAATATTCTTGTAATAGTTTCTGCTGCACTATTTGTATGTATTGTAGAAAAAACTAAATGTCAAGTAAGGGAAGCTTCAATAGCAATATCTACAGTTTCTTTATCCCTCATTTCTCATATCATAATAATATCTGGATCTTGTCTAAGAGCTGTTCTTATACCATAAGCAAAAGTATATCAAATATCTGGCTTTATTTGGGATTGATTAATTCAATCTACTTGGTTTTCTACAGGATCTTCTAATGTCATAATATTTACATCTGGTTTATTTAACATAATTAATGATGAATATAGTGTTGTTGATTTACCTGAACCAGTTGGTCCTGAAGTTAAAATAATTCCATTTGGTTGAGATATTGCTTTTTTAATAATTTCGCCATTTCTTCACTCAATTCAAAGATTTTCTAATTTAGGAATTTCTTTAGATTTATCAACAATTCTCATAACTATTTTTTCTCAATGAACAGTAGGAAGAGTTGATACTCTTAAATCAACTGCTTTATCTCAAATAGTTTTACTAATTCTACCATCTTGTGGAATTCTAGCTTCATCTATTTTTAAATCAGACATAATTTTAAATCTTGCTACAATTCATTGATGAAGAAAGTTTTGATATTCAAGTATTTCAGTTAAATCTCAATCTCTTCTATATCTTAATCTTATATATGAGCTTAAAGGTTCAATATGTATATCAGAGGCTTCTCAAAGAACTCATACTAAAATTATATCATCACAAATTTTTTGTATATCATCTCATTTATATATTGATTCTTTTAATCATTCTACTCTTTCTCTATATCTACTCATTTTTTATTTATTTATTTTTTATAATTTTGATATATATTTTCTGAAATTTTTTTCAAATATACATCTAAGTTTTTATCAATTTCATCAAAAACATCACTGTAAGATTTTGCTTGTTTATACCTATTTCATAATTGTTTTTTTATATCTGATAATCACTTAATATTTTTATTAATATTTTTTAAGTATAAATTATAAGATTTTAATTTTTTCAAAGATATTTTTTGAGAATATCCTAAATTAGCTTTATTTTTTTCTCAATATTGTATTCAGACATTTATAATTGATGTCAATTTTTTATGCCTTACAGATATATTTTTAATAAAATCTTTAATTTTATATATTGGCTGACCTTTTACATAAAATTTCAAGGAAATATTTATATTATATTTTTCATTTATTTGATTATTATCTCATTTAATAAAACTTATAAATGTTTTTCATTTATTATAATGAGTAGGTAATTTTGATGAATCTAAATAATCTTTTAATTTAATTGTTTCTATTTCTATAAATAAATTATCATAAATTTTTTGATTTCATTTAAAATAATTACTAATATCAGAAAAATTGTTTTTTATTTTTAAACCCTCATTATTAAAAAAATAATTTTTAGATGAGGCTTTTTTTATTACAATATTTGCAGAATCTCAAATACTTATATTTCATGAATTTTCAATAAAATATATAAAATCAATTATATTTTTCTTTTTTCCTGTTAAATCAAAATTTAAAACAAAACTATAAATTTCTCATTCTAATTGATTTTGTGTTTTTATTTCTTTTTTATCTCATAATGAGTTAAATGTATTTACTGCAGATAATTGTTTTATTCATACAGCTCATTTATATTGTAAATTAAAATTATTTAAAATATTTTCAATATAATTAATAAATTTAAAATCTGTAAGAGAATCTTTAGCTATACTAGAATCCTCTGTATAATAAGGTAATATTTTTTTTATAACATTTAAAACTCCTGATTTTTCTTGTTCCAATTTTTTTATATTTATTTCTTTTTCTTGTTTCTTAAAAAAATCTAAATAATAACCACTTCAAGTGTTAATAAAGTTTTTATCATAATCTTCTTTATTAAATTGATTAAGTGTATTTTTTAAAGATATATTATTTGATATTTTTTCTTTTCACAAAGATGAATGTAATTTGTTAAATTTTTCAAATTGTAATCATTTAGATTTCAAAATTTCATATTTTTTATAC
This sequence comes from uncultured Candidatus Peribacteria bacterium, assembly GCA_964609055.1. Lineage (GTDB taxonomy): Bacteria > Patescibacteriota > Gracilibacteria > BD1-5 > UBA6164 > CALLPO01. Next base: position 1,151 of record CAZSQW010000065.1, on the reverse strand, counting down.
TTTTCTTCAAGTTCAATTTTTTTATTTTCAATTTTTAAATATTCTGGATAAAAATAATTAAATCAAGCAAATAATAAAATAGATAATAATATAAAATTAAATACTAGCCCTTGGACAATCCCTCTTTGTAATGTTTTATTTTTAGTACTCATATTTTTATTTTTATAATCAAATATTATTTTTTTTAAATTGTAGTTTTAATTTAAAATCTGTTTTTCTAGTATATCCATCATTATCAATTATTTCTGTAAAACTAAATTGTTTAGGTTTATCCAATAATATAAAGTTAGAATTCTCTGTTTTTTCTAAAAAATTAATAAAACTACTAGCTCTTGATATAGATGTTCATCAAATATAGTTTTGTCATGATTTTCAATCAAATCATATTATATTATTATCCCATTCTCATCAATAAGTTGAACAGTTAAGTTCTAAAATAGATTCTTTACTTATTCTAATATTACTACATCTAAGTCTTGTTTTATTAATAGGTTCAAATTCATTTTTTAATTTATCAAATTCTTCAAGAATTTGTAATGGTCTAATTTTATTTTCTGTCTTATTAACCAAAAATGAAACATCTTTTGAAAATATAAAGTTTGAAATAGAATATGCATCTAAAACAAGTCCTAAATTATTAAAATAAATTTGTTTTTCTAAATTACTATTTTTATTATGATAATCTGATAATAAATTTGATACTGAACCACAGCTTATTTTATCTGACATAGAGCCTATAAAAACAAAACAAAAATTTTCAAAATATGGTAAACTTTTAAAATTCTTATTGTTTTGTATAAAAAAATATCATCACAAAAGAATAAAAAATATTATGCAAATAATTATTAAAAATTTCAAAAAACTATTTAGTTTTCATAAATAATAATAAAAATCTTTTTTTCTTTTAATTTTAATTTTTTCAACCTCTTTTTTTAAATTTTCATCATCTGTAAATTCATCAAAAATATTGGTTGAATCAATATTTTCATTTTCTAATTCTATTTTTTCTCCCATTTTTTATTTATTATAAAATATAATATTCCTATTAATAATATCATATTTTATTTAAAAAACAAAAAAAAAATTAAACATTATTTTTTTTTTTTTTTTTATATTTTTAATAAAATTTTTTTTTTTTATTTTTTTTTTTT
>CAZSQW010000064.1:1665-5053 GCA_964609055.1 uncultured Candidatus Peribacteria bacterium | reverse complement strand
TTATTACTTCAAATATATTTAAGAATTTTTAATTTTAATAATTTATATAATTTTTCATAATTATCATTAGTAGCTAATACTAAATTTAAAAAGGGATTATCTCAAATATATTGATAAATATTTTCTAATTCTGGTTTTTTATCTTCAAGGTGTGTTTTTGTTATCTGATTCATACTATAATAATTAAGATTTATATTAAATATAATATAAAATATAAATAAGTCAAATATAATTTAAATCTATTTTTCAATTTTAAAAACAGGTTGTTCTACAGGAGCTTCTATTCACATTATTCAGTATAGTACATTTTTAAAATCTTCAGAATTTTTAGGTTCTTCAATTTGTATAGATTTTTTAGTAATTTTATCATTTAATGATAATTTAATTTTTAACTCTTCTCAATTATCTTTTACTATTCATTCAAAAAGAATATTTGTTTTTTTTCAATTTGATTTGAAAGAAATATTTCAATTAAATAACTCTTTTTTACCTTCTTTTAGAATAATAGTTCATTCTAATTTACCAAAAGATTTTTTTCATAAAAATTCAAAACTAAGATAATTTATATTATCAGAGAAAGAAATATTTAATTGATTTTCTTTATTTTCAATTATTAAAGTTCATTGTTTTGAAGTGAATTTTATAGTAAAAAAATCCAAATCTTTTTTATCTATTTTAATATTAATTTTAATATTTTCATTAAATCTTTTAATATCAGATTCTATATTTAATTTATTTTCTTCAGTTAATTTATCTTTCTGTTCTATTAATTGTAAAAATTGTTCATTAATAGAAATAACATTTTTAGAATTAATTTTTACATCATAATCATAAAAATTTTCATTTTCATTTTCTTTTACAAATTCTAAAATAGTATTTTTTTGTAAAATATTTATAATACCTTTACTACTTTGTATAAGTAAATCAGTATCAATAAAATTATTTTCATCTTTTGGTAAATCAATAAAATACCATTTTTTTATGAATGGACTAATCATATCAGTAATCATAGATAATTCAGAAATTTTTTCAATATTATTTATTTTAAATTCATTTAATTTAAAAAATACTTTATCTTTTAAAGATATTAAATTTAAATCAACATTACCTGATATATTTTTAACTGGAAAAAGATTTTTATTTTTTATTTCAGTATTAAAATCTATTTTTACATTACTATCAATTTGATTTCCATAATTTTGAAAATTGAAATCATATTTAGCTTTAGCTTCCATATCTGCTTCTTTTGAATTAATTGCAATAGAAAAATCTCCATTACTATTACCTTCTTTAGAAGTTAATTTATTTAATTTTTCTATATTTTTTAAAATAGCTTGTTGATTTTGTTCTAATGCATCACTTGGGTTTTCAATTTTTGGAGTACAACTAGTTAATATTATCAACATAGTTACTAAAATAATAATTTTCTTCATATATTTTATATTTTTTATTAATTAAAGTAAAAATAGTGTATTAAATAAATACAAAAAGTAAAGTTTTTAATAAAAATATTTATCCTAAAAATTTAACCATATAATAACCTTCACTATGATATCATCTTTTTTCATAATATTGTTTTACTCACTCTCAAGCAATTACAACAATTTTTTTATAACCAGCTTCCAGACTTAATTTTTCAGCTTCAGTAATTAATCTTTTTCCAAAACCCACATGTTGTCAAAATTGTCCTCATTTTTCTCAAATACTCAATTGATCTCAAAAAGTATGAATTTCTCTAATTATACTTGCTCATTTTAATTCTGGCAATTTTGAATGTACTTTTTCAATAGTTTCTGAATAGGGGTTATTATGAAATGTTTTAATTAATGCTCACTTTATTGGTTTAGATTTAACCAAGTCTTCTGTTGTATCAGATTCAGCTGTACTTGGAAATCTTAATCTTAATAAACTAAAAATTGTTCTATCTTCTTTATCTTCAAAAGTAAGAAAATTTTCTTTTCAATCACTAGCATCATATTTATAATTATTTATTATAGCTTTTGTAGGATCATTTTTTTTATTTTTTAATTCTCTATTTCTAATATCCATTACTTTTATTCACTCTTTTTCTAATTTTTGTTCTACAATTTGTCTAAGATTTGCAATAATTGAACCTTCTAAGATTTCAGTTGCTGGAATATCTCTATAAGTTCTATTTAATCTTACATATTCGGGAATCATACCTTCTAAATCAGCAATCAAATCAATTAAAGTTTTATCATCATATGCTTTAAATCCTCAATTTCTCCAAATTTCAGTTAATTCAGATTTATCAGTTACCATCATTGGATAAATTTTTAATTCATCAGGTCTATATAATTGATTGTCAAAAATTTCCTTCATAGATTCTCTATCTGTATCAGGTATTGCTCATAATAAATTAGGCATCATATGTGCTACAACTTTAAAACCAGCATCTTTTAACATTTTTGTAGCTAATATACTTTCTTTATTTCAATGTCATCTTTTATTTAATTCATTTATTTTATCAAAAGTAGTTTGATATCAAATCTCTACTCTTGTCACTCAAAATCTTCTTAAATCATAAATTTCTTCAGGATTAATCCAATCAGGTCTTGTTTCTATAGCCATTCCAATAATTCTTAATCTTGAAGTTTTATTTAATTTTTTAGCTTCTTCTAAAGTTTTTGATTTATGAGCTTTATAACCTTCTTTTATTTTAAAAGCAGCAAATCTATCAGAATTCAAATCAGTTTTTTCTATATGCTTTTTCATTTCATCATAACTATTGAATGCATCATAAATTTCTTTTATAAATTTTTCTTTATATTTTGTAGGATAAAAACTCCAAGTTCATCCAATAATTCTAATATCATTTTTTTCAATTTTATGACCAGTCACTTCCAAAGCTCTAAGTCTATTATGAATTTGCATAATTGGGTCAAATTTATTCAATTCAGCTCTCATTACAGCAGGTTCATTTGGAATATATGATTTAGGTAATCATTCAAAAGTAGGGCAATAAGTACATTTTGCAGGACAAGGAAAATCATCAGTAAGTAATGAAATCACAGTTATTCAAGAAAGACTTCTAACTCATCTTTTTCTTAAAATTTTTTGAAATATAAAATTTTCTTCAATAGTTTTATCAGCTACTAATTCATTATATTTCTCTATTAATTCAATTGATTGAAAAGGTTTTACTATTTTATATTTTCAATAAATTTTATTTTTTATTTTATGATAATCATCTTTTGAAAATTCAGGTTTATTTTTTAATCATTCTAAACCAGCCAAAACAAGTTCAGTAATTATATCAGTTTTCCCTTCAAATTTAGTTTTTTTATCTACTATTTGTCCCATATTATTTATTTATTTTATTAATTTTTGTAATTATATTAATAAAAAATCAAATTACAAAAAAAAT
>CAZSQW010000064.1:0-1565 GCA_964609055.1 uncultured Candidatus Peribacteria bacterium | reverse complement strand
TTTTTTTGCAAATTTTTATTTTATATATATAATAAAAATCTCTTAATTATTAATAATTTAAATTATGAAATATATAATATGAGTTTTTGTTATATGTACACTTTCTATTGGGATAACTTTTGGAGGAATGGATTATTCCAATGAGCAAGAATATAGTGAAGTTCAAAATTATGATTTTAATTTACAAACAAAATTTGATGGTGAAAAACTTCAAGTAAATTGGAAAAAATATTCTTGAAATGAAAAACTAAAATGGTATAAATTTGTTTATTCTAAAACAAATTCTAATTTACAATATCCAAATGATACATCAGAATATGTATGAAATAATGCTTCAATTACTTCTCATAGACAATATTTAGAACTTTGAAATTATTATGTTAGACTTTGTGCAATTACAGAGAAAAACTCTAGATACTGTTCAAAAGTAAAAAAAGTTGTAGTAAAAAAAGAAATCAATAAACCTATAATTTGCACAATGGAATATGCTCCAGTTTGTGGTATAAAAGACTGAAAGTATAAAACTTACTGAAATAAATGCTGATTAAATGCAGCAGGAGCTGAATATAAATATTATTGAAAATGTAAAATAAAAGAAGAAAAAATAAAAGAAGGCAAAATAGAAGATAAAAAAAATAAAATAGAAAGTAATCTTTCTGAAATCAAAAAACAAAAAATAAACATTATTATAGATAAATTTATTAAAAAACTAGAATCTAAAAATTATTCTGATAAACAAAATATCAAAGTATTAGATAAAATAATCTATAAAATAGAAAAAATTAAATCTAATCCAAAATATACTGAATTAGCTGAATATTTAATTATTTTATTAGAAGGACATAAAAATAAATATATTGATGAATTGGATGTTTTTGAAGATATATTTAAATTAGATTAATTTAAGATTAATTCTTATTATCACCTTATCTTTTTAAAAATAGAAAAGATTTTTATATAAATAATTAAATAAATTATGAAAACTACAAAAATAGTTAGTACAATTTTAATTGCTGGTTTAGTTTGAGTTACAAGTGTTTCTGCTAATCATCATTGAGAAATAAAAACTGAACATAAAATGAAAAAAGAGTATAAAGAAAAAATGGGTGAAATGAAAAAAGTTTATAAATGAGAAATGATGTGAAATCATAAAAATATGATGGCTGAAAAAAAAGCTAAAATGACTAAAATGCAAGAAACTATAAAGCCTTATTTTGATGCTTTACCTAAAGCTACTCAAGATAAGTTAAACGAGTTAATGACTGAAAGAAAAGAAAAAATGGCTGAAAAAATGGAAAAATATGAAAAAATGATGGAAAAAATGAAAAATATGTCTCCTACAGAATTAAAGGAACATATGAAAGAAATGAAAGTAAAAAATGAAAAACAAGAAGAAGAAATGAAAAAAAATAGAATTTTTTATATGAAAAAAGTAAGAGATATTGTTTGAGATGAAACTCCAGAAGCTAAAGCATTTATTAAAAAATGTATGGAAATGCACTCATGAATGAAAGGTGAAATGAAAGGAAAAAGAATGGAAAATACAGAAGAAAGAGAAGAAATGA
>CAZSQW010000063.1:0-5101 GCA_964609055.1 uncultured Candidatus Peribacteria bacterium | reverse complement strand
TTTTCAAAAATACTATCTCAATTAATTAAAATAAAATCATCACTAAAGTTTATTCATCTAATTGCTCAACCTGTTCATTTATCTTCTCATTGTTCAAAATAAGTAATTTTTGTTCACTTAAAATTATTTCAAAAATAATCTATAAAATTTTGTTTCAAATATTTAACTACAATAAAAATTTCATCAACACTTGTATAAATATTTTCCAAAGTATGCTCTATAATGGGTTTTCCTGCAATAGGAATCATTGGTTTTGGAGTAGTATTAGTTAAAGGATCTAATCTTGAGCCTTTTCCTGCAGCTAATATTATTGCTTTCATAATTTCTTAATAATTTTTATATATTTTATCTCTATAGTTTAAATCTATGATTATTCAAGTTTTTTCGAAAATAAATAAAATATTTTCTAAATCACTAGAAGAAAGTTTTAGTAAAAATTTGCTTATTTTATCCATTTTGAAGTTTTTTAATTTTTGAAATAATACTATCTGGCTCTATTCAATGTTCAGAATAAATTCAAAATCATTCATTATTTTCATAAAAAACTGTATTATCATCAAATATTGGTTTAATAATCAAACCTTCTTTTGTTTCTTTAGCTATAAATTTTTTAGTAGAAAATTGTTCTCTCCATTTTTTAGGAAGAGTTATTTGTCCAGTATTAAATAAATTTAGTGTAAAAATATTCATTTTATAATTCATTAATTTAATTAAAATAGTTAATTTAATTATATTTTTATAAATCAATTTCAAACCTTTCTTCTTTTTTCAAAATTATATTTTGAACTGTTTCCATTATACTCTCCAAACTTGTTTTTTCAAATTTAGTGTTTAGTAAAATTTTATTTTTATGAAAATCAGTATCTACTATTTTTGGATTTATCAGAAAAATTTTTTTTCATTCTTTTTTTAATCCCCCAGCTAATCATCTTAATCCAAATTTACTTGCCTGATAAACACTTGCATCTTTCATAAATTTTTTAGAAATTATTGAACCTATAAAAATAATTTTAGTATTTTTATCAATATTTTTTTCTAAAGTTTTTAATATTCTAATATTAGCCAATAAATTCAAATTTATAATATTTTCAGATTTTTCTAAACTGATACTTTCAAAATCTCAAAATTCTCAAACTCCAGCATTAAGAATTAAAATATCTAAATTATTTCAAGGGGCTAAAGCCCCTTGTTGATTTATATTATTAATAATTTTTTCAAAAGTTTCACTTTTAGTTAAATCATATCAATTTCACCTAGAAAAAGAGAAAATATTATTATTTTCTCTCAAATTTTCTTCCAAATATTTTCATATTCAAGAAGTTGTTCCTGTAATTAGTATGTTTTGCATAATTTATTTTAATTTTTTAGTTTTTTACTATCTCATCAATTAATATAATTTTTTTCTACACTCACTTTTTTTCAAATTTCTTTTTCAGTTTCAATTCTTGCATTTTTTGCAATATTTCATCATCTTTTAGCAACTTTTTTATTTTCATCAAAAGTTACAGGCTCTTCATTTTCAGAAATTTCAGTTGTTACTTTTTCTCAAAGCATAGTAAAAATCAGTTCTAAATCTGTCATATTATCTCTCAAATTCAAATTAGATTTTGTAGGTATATTTTTAAATTCTTTATATTCTTTTGGAGTCATTCAAAATGTAGCTTTACTAATTTCTGCTGTCAAAATAGAATATTCAACTCATTTTTGCATTCACCTTGCTTTCCATTCATCAGTCAATTCTTGTCTAATAGCAATTCATCTTAACCTTTTTTCTATCCAATTTTTAGTATATCATTTTTTCTCATACAAATTTTTCATTCTATCTTGGGCTAATTCAGGATTTTCAATTTCTTTAACTCTATCATAACCAACTTTTGCCAACCATAATTTAAATGGTTCAGCTTTTTTACTTGGAATAGATTGAATTAGTCTAAAAATTCATTCTGTATTAGCTGAATTTATTTTTTGTTTTCCTCAACCAGTAATATATTCAAGGGGGGTAGCAAATTGCCCCCACCCTTCTTTAAAATTATCATCTCTTCTTTTCATATCTTTAATATATTGTTTTGGATTTTTACTTTCTGTAAGAGCTTCAACAATATCTTCAATAACAAACCACCATTCATTATTATTCCAAACTTTCCTAATCTCCTTACTCTCAAAAATTGCCAATTTATTTTCCATAGTTTTTAGAATTTAAAAAAATATATACTCATTATATTAATAAATATATATTTTGCAAGTTTTTAATTTTTTAAAAACTAAAACCTATTTAACCAAAACTGCCTTAATCCTTCTAACTCCTCTACTACTACTTTCTTCTTTTTTAATTTTAAAAGTTCACATTGTTTTTGTGTTTTCTACATGAGGTCATCCACATAATTCTCTTGAATATGTATTTCAGTCTTTATCTGCAAAAGTATAAACTTTTACTACATCTGGATATTTTTCCCAGAAACTTCATTCTACACCTGAATCTTTTGCTTCTTGTTTATCCATATTTATAAGTTCAACTTCACATCATTTTGCAATTGCATTATTTACATATTCTTCAACTTTATCAAGTTCTTCTCTTACAACTTTTCTATCAAAATTAAAATCAAATCTTAATCTTTCTGGAGTAATATTACTACCTTTTTGAGAAATTCAACCTCATAAAACTGAATTTAATCCAGCTAAAAGTAGATGAGTTGCTGAATGCAAGGCTGTTGTTTCTTCTCAATCATCTGCTAATCAACCTTTAAATTTTTGTGCTGAACCAGCTCTTGATAATTCTTGATGTTTTTTTTCTGCTTCTTTGAAACCTTCAACATCTACTTTTAAACCTGCTTCTGTTGCTAATTCAACTGTCATTTCAAGTGGAAAACCAAAAGTATCATAAAGTTTGAATGCTTTATTTCCAGCTATTGTATCAATTTTTTTACCACTTCTTTCAAATGCTATTTCAAAACCTTTTACTAATTTTTCAAATTCTTTTAAACCTTTTTCCAAAGTTTCTACAAACTGTTTTTCTTCTCTAACTATTTCTTCTAAAATTTCTGATTTTTTATCTATCATATGAGGATAAGCTAAACCTAATTTTTCAATAATAACTTCTGACACTTCTGATAAAAATAGTCCTTTAAATCACAGTTTATGAGCTTGTCTTATTGCAATTCTCATTAATCTTCTAAGAACATAACCTTGGTCAACATTACTTGGAATAACTCAGTCAGAAATCATAACTGTAGCTGTTCTTGTGTGGTCTGCTATTATTCTAATAGATTTTAAATTTTGCTCATTATATTCAACTCAAATTAATTCTGATATTTTAGAAATTATATAATCAAAAATATCTGTATTATAAACAGTTTTTTCTCAATTAAGAGTTGCAACTATTCTCTCAAGTCACATACCAGTATCAACATTTTGATTTGGTAGATTTTCTAAAGTTCAGTCTTCTAGTCTTTTGTATTCCATAAATACATTATTCCAGATTTCCATCCAGTTATCTTCATCATTTCAAACATTTGAATTTTCTGGTGGAAATTCAGAATCACCAACCCAATAAAAAATCTCTGAATCAGGTCCACAAGGACCAGTATCTCAAGCTGCCCACCAGTTTTCATTCTTATCAAGGTATGAAATTCTATTTTTAGGTATTCCAGCTTCAGCCCATATATCAGCACTTTCTTCATCTCTTGGAGCATATTTATCTCACTCAAAAACTGTAACAGCAATTTTTTTAGAATCAAGATTTAACCAATATGGAGAAGTTAAAAATTCATAAGAATAATTGATTGATTCTTTTTTAAAATAATCTCATAAAGACCAATTTCAAAGCATTTCAAAAAAAGTAAGATGAGAATTATCTCCAACTTCTTCAATATCACCAGTTCTAATACACTTTTGAGAACTAGCTAATTTATCACCTGATGGATGTTTTTCTCATAATAAATATGGAACAAGAGGTTGCATTCAAGCAGTATTAAATAGCACAGTTGGATCATTTTCTGGAACAACTGGAGCAGAAGGAATTATTGCATGATTTTTAGTTTTGAAAAATTCAAGAAATTTTTGTCTTATTTGTGTAGAAGTGTATTTCATAGGTTTTGTTTAATTTTATATTTAAAATATTCCTTTATTATAGCAATAAAATTTATTTTTCAAAATTTTATTTTTGCAAAATAATACTTTTAATATATACTCTAAATAATACTAATAAAAAAATAAAAATGATAGCATATTTGAAATGAAAAATTATAGATTTAGAATCTAACAAAGTTGTAGTTTTAACTAATTCTGGATTAGGTTATGAAGTTCTGATAAGTGAATTAGTTTATGCTAATTTACAAGGTTTAGAAGAAATAGAATTTTTTATACATCATCATAGAACAGAAAATTCTCAAATACTTTTTTGATTTATAGAAAAAGAAGAAAAACAGATTTTTGAAGAACTTATAAAAGTTAATGGAGTAGGTTGAAAGGTAGCTTTAAATATTTTATCTATATGAATTTTAAGATTAATAGGAGCAATAACTTCTGCTGACAATAAAACTATAGAATCAATTAAATGAATAGGAAAAAAATGAGCAAGCAAAATAATTTTAGAATTAAAAGATTCAGATGTTATTAAAAGTTATTCTTCAATAAATGGTACTGGTTCTAAGTCCACAAATTCTAAAATAGGAACCGGTACCGGATTAATTTCTCAAAAACATCAAGATATAATAAATACTTTAGTTGCTATGTGATACAAAAAAGAAGATATAGAAAAAACTCTGGTAAATTTGCCAGAATCTATAATTTCTATAAATGAAATTATTCCTTTTGTTATTAAAAATCTATAATAAAACAATTTTTTTTCTGAATTCGCCAAGTGGTAAGGCAAGGGACTCTGAATCCCTCATCATAGGTTCGAATCCTATATTCAGAACCATAATAATTTAAAACACAAAAAAATCACTAAATTAAATTTAGTGATTTTTTTATTTTATTATCCTTTTTTGTTTCTTTTTCTTTCACCTTCTTTTAAGAATTTTTTTCTTAATCTAATAGATTCTGGAGTTATTTCTACATATTCATCTTCTGAAATATAGTCAATAGCTTCTTCTAAACTCAT
>CAZSQW010000062.1:0-5179 GCA_964609055.1 uncultured Candidatus Peribacteria bacterium | reverse complement strand
AAAAAAATCTGGATTAGAGAATTATCTAAAAAATCTAACTTATTTTCTAGTTTTGGGATTAATTTTTCCTAATAGAAAGAAAAGAGCCATAAAAAATTTGAAAAAAACTAAATTTCTATATAATAAAATATATATTTATTATAAAAAAACATATATTTTAAAAAATGAAACCACTTAAACAAGAATTAGAAGATAGAGGACTTTTATTCCAAAGTTCAAATGATAAATTATTTGAAGAATTTGATGCAGGATGAAAGAATTTCTATTGTGGTTTTGATCCAACTGCTGATTCTTTGCATTTATGAAATTTCATAGGTTTTATGGTATCTATTCACTTAATGATAAGATGAAATAAATACACAGCACTTACAGGTTGAGCAACAGGGATGATTTGAGATCCAGGATGAAAAGATGCTGAGAGGACTTTTTTAAGTGAAAAAGATTTAGATAATAATGAAAAAGCAATATCTAATCAAATTACTTGAATTTTAGATAATTTAGAAAAATTTACATGAGAAGAATTTAGTTTTGATTTTGTAAATAATAAAGATTTTTATAAAGATATGTGATATTTAGACTTTTTAAGAGAAGTCTGAAAATATATTACAATTAATGTAATGATGTCTAAAGATACAGTTAAAAAGAGAATTGAAGACCCAAAGCAATCAATAAGTTATACAGAATTTTCTTATATGCTTTTACAAGGTTATGACTTTGCAAAATTGCACAAAGATGATAAAATGTTACTTCAAATTTGATGACAAGATCAATGGGGAAATTTAGTTACTGGAACTGAAATTATTAGAAAAAAATATAATTGAGAAAGTTATGCTTTAACTTGGCCTTTAATTACAGATTCTTCAGGAAAAAAATTTGGTAAATCAGAAGGAAATGCTATTTGGCTTGATAAAAATAAAACTAGTCCATATTTCATTTATCAGTATTTTATGAATACTGCTGACACAGATATTTCAAGATATTTAAAAATGCTTACATTAATTGAAACTGAGGAAATTGATGAAATAGTGGCTAAACATATGGAAAGTCCAGAGCATAGAGCTGGGCAAGAAATTTTGGCTTATAAAGTTGTAGAAATAATTCACTGAAAAATAGAAGCAAACTTAGCTTTGAAAATTACTGAATTTATGTTCTGAAAATGAGATAAATTAGAAACTTTAAAAAAATTAACTTCTGAAGAATTAAAAGTTTTCCAAAATGCAATGTGAGGTTTTGATTATGAAAGTGAAAATTTATTTGAAACAATTGTTAAATCTGAATTAGCTAAATCTAACTGAGAAGCTAGAAATTCAGTAAAATCTTGAGCTATTTATATTAATGAAGAAAAAATAGAAAATTTTAATACTGATATTGTAGAAAAATTTTGAAATAATAAATTTTTATTTATTAGAAAAGGTAAAAAAAATCTAAAATTAGTTTTGAAAAAATAAATTTTTTTATTTATAATAACTTTAATATTAATTAAATAATTTTGAATCCTAAAATAAATATTCAAGCAAGAATTAAAAGACATTCTAGAATTTTAAAAAATAATTTATGAAATACTCTACATTATTCTTCTAATAAATCTAGATGATTTTGGTTAATTTCTTTTTTTGTTATATTATTATTTCCATTATACCCTTCTATTGTAAATTTTTGAAGTACTCAAACATCTTTTTATAGATGAGATATTGATGAAGAATCTATTCTATCATATTTTGATTTTAATGAGTGAATAACTAACACAGACACTAATCTTATTGAAGAAAAAGATTGATATTTAGATATTTGAGCTTTAGTTGAAGATGATAATTCAACCTCTAATGAAATGATTATACATGAAGTTAAAAAGTGAGATACATTAAGTTTAATTTCTCAAAAATATTGAGTTTCAGAAGATACTATTTTATGGGCTAATAAAAATATTACAAAATGAGATAAATCAATAAAAATAGGTACTGTATTATCTTTTCCACCAGTAACAGGAGTAATTTATAAGGTAAAAAGATGAGATACTGTTTTATGAATTGCTCTTAAATATGATATACCTAGTAAAAATATTATTGCTCAAAATAATATTAAAAATAATTATTTAAAAATTTGACAATATTTAACTATTCCTTGATGAAAATATATTAAAAAAGAAATTATTAAAAAACCTAAATACAAAGATCCTACTAAAAAAACATATACTAAAAAAACTTCTTATATAGCTAAAAATATAAATTCTAAATGATTATATCCATTAAAATGGAGACCACCATATTCTTGAGCCTGGTGAAATTGTACTTATTATGTTGCATCTTATAAAAATGTAAACTGGAGATGAAATGCTAATAGATGGCTTAAAAATTCAAGAGCAAAAGGGCATTCAACAGGTATGAAAGCAATTAAAGGTTCTATTATTGTTCTTTGAGGAAGATGATATAATAGAAGATATTGACATGTTTGAATAGTAAGAGAAGTTCAAAAAAATCATTTAATTATTTCAGATATGAATTATAAAAGATTAAATCAAGTTACAGTTAGAAAAATAAAAAGATGGAATAATCCTACTATAAAAGGATTTATTTATATAAAATAAATAACTAAAAAATGATAAAACTATCTAAATTTCCATTTAAAACACAAAAATCAGTACCAAATGGAAGTGATAATAAATCTACTTGAATTTTACTTCAAGCTGGTTTTATAAGACAAACTATGGCCTGAGTTTATACTTATACAACTTTTGGTCTAAAAGTTTTAAGAAAAATAGAAAATATTATTAGAGAAGAAATGAATAATTATGGTGCTTTTGAAACTTTAATGCCAGCACTTTCACCAAAAGAAATTTGGGAAAAGACTGGTAGATGGGATACTATTGATGTTATGTTTCATCTTCCTGCAACTAATAAAAAAGAATATGGTTTAAACTCAACTCATGAGGAATTAATTACTCCTTTGATGTGAGATTTTATTCAATCTTATAAAGATTTACCAACTTGTGTTTACCAAATTCAAAATAAATTTAGAAATGAAAAAAGAGCAAAATCAGGACTTTTAAGATGAAGAGAGTTTATAATGAAAGATGCTTACTCTTTTCATTCTTCTAATGAAGATTTTGAAAAATATTATGAGTGAATGAAAAAAGTTTATTTAAATATTTTTCAAAAATTAGGACTTTGAGAAAGTACAGTTATAGCTTTAGCTGATTGATGAACATTTACAGAAAAATATTCTCATGAATTTCAAGTAAAAATTGAAATTTGAGAAGATACTATTTATAAATGTGATAATTGTAAAATTAATTTCAATGAAGAGTTAATTGATTTAAAAAAAGGTTTTAAATGTTTGGAATGTGATTGTAAAAAAAGTGAAAAATTCTCAGCTTCAGAAATATGAAATATCTTTCCACTTGAAACTAAATTTACAAAAATTTTTTGAGTTCAATATTTATCTGAAGATAATAAAATGGAAACTCCTTTAATGTGATGTTATTGAATTTGAGTAAGTAGAGCAATGTGATTAATTGCTGAAAAATTTGTATGAGAAAAGTGAATCCAATGGCCAAAAAATATAGCCCCTGCAAGTTATTACATAATAGTTATTTGAGAAGAAAATTTAGAAAAAGCACAAAGTATAGCTAAAGATTTAGAAAATAAATGAGAAGAAATTATTTTAGATGATAGAATGTGAAGAAAATTTAGTTTTGGACAAAAAATTAGAGATTGTGAACTATTATGAATTCCAAATAAAATTATATTTTCTCCAAAAACTGTAGAACTATGAGGTTATGAACTTAAACAAAAATGAAAAAAGGACATTTTTATAAAACAAAATTAATAAATAGCTTTTTTTTTTGTAATTAATAAATAAATATGTTATCATCTTAATATAATAATTAATAAAAAAAGGTATTTATGCTAATTTTATCTACATCAAGCTTAAATTGATATTCTTTACATAGAATTTTTTCATTTGCAAAAAAAGCACAATATGGATGAATTGATATAACTTTAAATAAACTTCAATATGATTTATGGGATGAAAATTACATAAAAGGATTAAGTGATGCTTTTAATATACCTGTTTTATCTATTACTGCTCCTGTAAAAGGAATGAATGAAAAAGCTGTAGATAAGATTATAAAAATTGCAACAACTGTTAATGCTCAAATTGTCACTTTTTCACCTCCTCATATTATGGACTGAAATACTAGATGGTTTTCATATTATTTACAAAAAGTAAAAAAAAATACAAATTTGAGTATTTGTATACAAAATGTAGAACCAAAATTTATGTTTTTTATAATTCCAGAATATAAAAATTCAACTTTATGAGAATTGAAAAAAGTAACTTGAGATGTATCTTTAGATATATGAGCAATTGATTCTGTTTCTTGAATTGATATATTAAAAGCACAAAAAATATTATGAAGTAATATAAAAAATATTTTTATATCAGATAAAAAATGAACACAAATGTGATTATTACCAGGTACAGCAGGATGATGAATTTCATATTTACCTTTAGAAAGTTTTTTGATGAATTTAAAAATTTCAGGATATTCAGGTTATATTACATTAAAAATAAAACAATCTGAACTATGAGCAGGAGATGAAAAAAGAATTTTACATAATTTAGAATACTTAAAAACTTATTATACAAAACACTTTTTAAATTATAAATAAAAAAAATACTTTTTTACAAAAAGTATTTTTTTATTTCTTTTTAGACATTTCTTCCATTTTCTTTTGTCTAGCATAGAATTTATCAACTGCACCAGTTTTAAGAATTCTTTTTTCTCCTGTATAGAAAGGATGACATTTAGAACATACTTCCATTCTTAGTTCTTCTTCTTTAACACTTGAACCTACTTCAAATATTGCTCCACAAGAACAAATAAATTTTACTTTTTGAGTAATTGGGTGTAAATTTTTTTTCATTTTTTAAGATTTTTTACTTGTCCGCTTAATACGATACAAAAATTTAATATAAATTTGGTGCTCAAAGAGAGACTTGAACTCTCACGCCAAAGGCATCGGCTTCTAAGACCGACGTGTCTACCAATTCCACCATTTGAGCTTAAAACCTTTAATCAAATAGAATAAAGGTTTTTTTATTTTTTATGGTGGGCAGAGAGGGATTCGAACCCGCGAAAGCTAAGCTGAGGGAGTTACAGTCCCTTCCATTTGAC
>CAZSQW010000061.1:0-5200 GCA_964609055.1 uncultured Candidatus Peribacteria bacterium | reverse complement strand
TCATAGATTTTGCCCAAAAACTATGGTCTGGAGAAAGTACTTTTTGATACCCTTTGATTCAAATTATTATTATTTTTTTTAGCATGGTTTTTAATTAAATAATTATAAAGATACTAATGGTTTTTTAAATTTTTTATTTAAAATAGTATTTTCATTAATTGATGAATTATTTGAACTTTCATCCCACTTTTTAAGTTTTTTTTCTACATCATATTTATTTTTGGAATATCTATCTCTAGATTCTTGAATTATACGTTTTTCAAAATGATTTTTTGGAGTTTTTATATCTAATGTTTTAGCTGAAAAAGCATTATGAGTTTCTCAATTAATACTCATTTTTATATAAAATTCACGTACTCATAAGTTTATAATATCTTGACTAGAAAATATTGGATTAAACTCTCTTTCAAGTAATGTAGCATCATCTGCACCTATACGAAAACTAATTATTGTTCAGATATTACCAAAAATTGTATCTCTTATACTAGGAATAAGTTGTCACATATATTGATGTGCAACTGTTAAAAATAATTTATATTTTCTTGCTTCAGATAATATTTCTGTAAAAGTTTCTGTTGCAAAATATTGAAATTCATCACAATAAAGGTAAAATGGATTTCTATCTGATTCTTGAGTATCTCATCTTTCTAATGCTGCTTGTTGAATTTTAGTTATTAACATTGCTCATAAAAGTTCTGCATTCTCTTCTCATAATAATCATTTATTTAGTTTAACTAAAAATATTTTTTGATTATCCATTATTTCTCTAATATTAAAAGTATTTTCTGACTGTCATACAATATTTCTTATCAAATCTGTAGAAACTAATTGTCATACTTTATTCAAAAGTGGCATTATAGCTTCATGATCAAATTTTTCACTCCAGGCAGCAAACTCATTTACCCAAAAGTTTTTAACTACAGAATCTTTTATATTTCAAACTATTTTTTGCCTATAAGTCTTATCTGACAACATTTTAAGTATTGAAAAAACTGTTGTTCATTCTGTATCTAATAAAGCAAGTACTGTTTGCCTAAGCATATGTTCTAAACGTGAAGTCCAGTTTGAGCTAAAAAGTTTTTTAAATATTTCAATAAATCAAATAGTTACTCTCATTTTTAATTCTGGAGAAACAGCTTCTAATGGATTAAAAGGTACTGGATTTTCTATATCCATTGGATTAAAATAAACAACATCCTTTATTCTATTTTCAGGAATATGTTTTATTACAGAATCTACTAAATCTCAATGTGGATCCATAACACAAACTCATTTTCATTCTTCAATATCTTTTTTAATTAATAGTTCTAAAAATTTTGATTTTCAATTTCAAGACTTTCAAATCACATACATATGTCTTTCTCTATCTGGATATAAAATACCAAATTCTTTATTTTGGTTATGAAAATTAGTGTTTCAAAAAGTTACTACATTTTTATCTCACTTTTTTGGCAATCAAATAGGTCACTGACTTTTACAAGATAATACATGTACTAAATGTGGTATTATATGAGGATCTGGATAGTAGTACATTCATGCTAATTCATTTATTCACATATGTAATGTCTTTTTAGATTTTCTTGTTTTCCATAAATCAAATGCTTTTTTATTATGTAATATTTTTCAATTTTTGAATCAATTAAAATCAACACTATTAAATTGTGTAAATGCTTTTTCTATTGCTATTTTTTGTTCTTTTATCTCACTTTCATTATTTCAAAATACAGCAACATTAATAGAAACTTTATACTGTAATTCTTCAGCTTTTGTATTTATTGCTGTTTTTTGTAAATCATAAAAATTATCTTGAATTTTATATTTTAATTTATTTTTAAAATGAATAAATTTTAATGATGTTGTTTTAATTCTTTTAAAATATCTTTCTAGATTAAATATATAATTATCTTCTTGTGGAGATATAATTATTTGTACTGCTATTTGTTCAGTTGATGATGTTTTACTTAAAACAGTAAAAATTGAAGCTAAAGAATCTCATTCAAATTCATCAAAACGTTTCCAAGGATAAATATTAGAACACCTATTTTTTAATTGAGTCATAACAGCAAAATTATTATGGCTTTTTACTTTTTCTAAATAGTCATTTTTTTGCTTTTCTATAATACAATCAGGATATAATGCATAAATTTGTCATATCATTAATTTATTTATTTTTTCAGGAATATCCATATAAAAAAATATATTTTGTTCAGATGAAAAAAGCTCAAAACTTATACTATATCCTTTAATTTGCTGATGTATATTAGATAATAACTGAGCAAAACGAGGTTCTGTTTTTAAGAATCTTTGTTTATATTGTTGTAATTTTATTAATAAAAGCATAAGTTTTTTATTTTTTAAATTTATTTATTACTATTGTTTTTACAATTTTAGCTATATTAGAGTAATCTCTGTAAGAACTTTTTATTTTATATTTTGTTTTTTCATTTAGATTATGATTTTCTTTTCATATAAATTCTTCTTCTCAAAAATATATTATATTTCAAAAACATTTTTCACAATATATTTTATAAGGATCATCAGAAGAATAAACTGTATTTAATTGTTTGTTACATTTATTACATAATCTTTTATATAGTTTTTCTCAAGCTCTTCTATTTTCCCTTTCTATATGCCTAACTTCAGGATGTTTTTTAGGAATTGAAATATTCATATTTCTATAAAATAATAATTCTTGTTCAGTTATTATATATGGTTTATTTGTTTTATTACATTTAATAGCCCAGTTTAAAATATCATCTGGAATATCTTTTATACTTATAGGTAATTTGTCTGATGGAATTATTTTTTCTACATCAAGTATTTTTTCATTAATTATATTCCATTTAAAATAATTTTCTTTTGCATATTCTTTTGTTATAGGAAAATAATCTTGAGCCATAGTTTCATTATAATAGAAAGGTGAAATTTGAATTGGTAAATTTTCTCACCATTCCATAAATGTTTTCATATTATTTATTATTTGTGGAATAAGTTCTTCATATTCCTCCTTAGTATATTTTTTATTTAATATACAGTACATTTCATTTGTTAATCATACACATCAAAAACAATTATGACAATTTTTTAAACATTCTGAATAATAACATTCACTAGATGATTCTATACTATTACAAAAAGCAATTTTATGACTAGTAACTACTGCAATAGATTCATATAAAAGTTCTGATTCTTTTCAAGATCATAAGCAATCCATCATATCTTTTCATTTCCATCAGCAGAACATGCAATGTCTCAAATCTTGAGCTCATAAAGCAATAGAAAAACTATTATGACAATTTTTTGAATTTTCTATCATATTTCAGCTACAATTTTCTGAAGAATGTATATAAGAAAAGATTGTTGGGATTTTATATCACCATTTTTTAAACTTCTCCTTCATTTTTTCAAATCAATTAAGATGAAGTTCATCTTTAAGTTTTTCAAATTCTTCTTTTGATACTGCTTTATTAAAAATATGATATCATTTTGATCTTAAATTCTTACAAGCAATTGAATGATGAACATTTCTACAATTTTCCAAAAAATAACTATCTTGACAGTGATTACAATTTTGTAAAAAATATGAATTGTAACATCAGTGACAATCTAGACATTCATATAAAAGTTCTGAACTAAAACAAGCACTACAATCAACACAGTTTTTAGCCATTATCATTCTCACACCATAATATACATCTTCACAATAACCTGATGAAGATAGTATATAACAATTTTTACTTGCACTTGTGTAACTTGTATATTCTGAATTTTCAACAACATCATTTTGTTGCATGCTTTTTCTAGGAACTACTTTTATCAAATTATCTAATTGCTCAAAAAAACTTTTTTCAAAATCAAAATTTATTCAATAATCCCTTGCATCCCAAACATCACTCCACCAAATACTATCTTTATAAACTGTATATGGACTAGTTGAGCTATATAAAGAGATACATTCTTCTCAAGAATAATCACATTTTCTTGAATAAAAATTAAACTCTTTTCTAAAAGCCATTCTTCTCTGTGATCTACAATCATGACATAGTTTTGGTAATTCAAAAGAATAATTATCTCAATTTATTTTTGGAGATAATTTCATAAGTAATTTTTTATCATCTTCATCTATTTTAAAAATAGAATCACATTTTATACATTTATATTTCATTTATAATTTTTAAATATTATATCTTTATCTCGGATCTTCTTAAAAGTTTAATTCACTCCTCTTTTCACATAGATTTCTCACACTCATTGCATTTTGCACTACGTCATATTAAATCTATTTTAATATTATCACTTCAACAATACGGACATAATTTTTTTATAATTCTTTTAGCCATTATTAATAATTCTTTTTTATCATTTTTATAATTATTTAACATAAATGTTTTTTTTAATTTTTAATCTTTTTCTTGGACTTCATTCATATCTATTAATTCTCCTAAAACTAATGGTTTTGAATTATTTATTTCAATATCTATAAATGCTTTAATTCTAGCAAAAATTTCTCTTCTATTGTTATAGTTATCTGCTTTATATTTTTGAAGATTTGTTGAAATTCAAACTACTTTTTTAAATCATAATCTTTTAGCTAAATACATAGCTCTTTTTAAATGAAAATCTTGTGTAAAAAGAGTTACCTCATCTACTCAAAAAAGATATTTAGCTCTATAAAGTGAATCATAAGTGTCAAATCCTGCATAATCCAAATAAATATTATCACTATCAACTCATTTTGAAACTAGAAATTTATACATAGCTATTGGTTCATTATAAGCTTTTGTTCAGTTATCACCTGAAACTATTATTTTTTTTATTTTTCATTCTTTATATGCTTTTATAGCAACTTTTAATCTATCTTTTAAAATATCTGATGGCTCTCAATTTCTTTTTACACTTGCTCAAAAAACTAATCCTGTTTTTATATTTGGTAAATTTTTAACATCTTCAAAAAAATTTTCTTTAGAAAAAGAAAGAACCCAATAGTTAATAATTAATATTAAAAATAATATTAACACTATTAGTGGAAGTAAAAATTGTAATAATCTTCTTATTATTGTTTTCATAAATAAATTATATCTTTTTTTTATTTTTAGTAAAATATTTTTTTAATTTAATTTTTATTGTTATTTATTATTGTTTCCCAAAAGATGATAAATATTTTACAAAATATTTAATAGAAAAGGCTAAAGCATTAAAT
>CAZSQW010000060.1:0-5252 GCA_964609055.1 uncultured Candidatus Peribacteria bacterium | reverse complement strand
AAAATTGTTGATGCAAGAGAGGGAAGTAGAGTGGAGTTAATTTAGTTTTTAAATAAAATAAATGATTATAAATTGAAAAGAAATAGCTAAAAAAATATATGAAGAACTTAAAGAGAATATTTCAAAAATAAATTGAGAGAAGCCAAAACTTTGAGCTATTCTTGTTTGAGACAATTCTCCTAGTATGAGATATATCAAGCAAAAAAGAAAATGGTCTGAATATGTTTGAATGAATTTTGAATTAAAAAATTTTAATGATGAAGTTACTGAAAAAGAATTATTAGAATTTATAGAAAAATGGAATAATGATGAAAAAATAAGTTGATATATTATCCAACTTCCACTTCCTAAACATATAAATTCTACAAAAATCTTAAATACTATTAATTCTAAAAAAGATGTTGATTGATTTCATCCTGAAAATCAATGAAAAGTTTTAATTTGAGATAATAATGGTTTTGCACCTTGTACTCCTGCTGGAGTTATGGAAATATTAGATTCTCTGAAAATTAATCTTTCTTGAAAAGAAGTTGTAGTTATTTGAAGAAGTAATATTGTTGGAAAACCAGTTGCTAATATGTTAATAAATGCTTGAACAACAGTTATTATTTGTAATAGTAAAACTCCAGATATTTCAAAATATACAAAAACTGCTGATATTGTAATTTGCGCTGTTTGAAAACCTTGATTATTAAAATTAGAAAATATTAATGACAAAACAATAGTTATTGATGTTTGATTTACAGTAATTGATTGAAAAATATATTGAGATGCTGAATTTGAAGAAATTAATAATAATTGAAATTTAATTACTCCAGTTCCTGGTTGAGTTGGAAGATTAACAGTTGCTAATTTATTACAAAATACTTATAAAGCATTTTTACAAAATAAATAAAATTATGAAACATTTAAATTTATTAATTTCAACAATTTTAATTATATTAGCATTTTTCACTTGAATATTATTTGAAAAAACTCAAGATAATCAAAAATTAAAAGAATTACAAAACCAAAAATACTACATTAATTTAGAACAATTAAAAACTAAATTAAAAATAAATAATTCTCACCCAAATATTATAATAAAAGTAAATGGGGAAGAGTTAGGAGAAGAAAAAATTTTACAACTAAAAAAATAAAAATGACAGCACAAACTATTTTATATATAATACTAGCTTTATATATTTGAGAATTTATATTTAGTAAAACTCTGGATTATTTAAATACAACTAAATGGAAAGAGACTCTTCCTGATGATTTAAAAGATATTTATGATGAAAAAAAATATGCTAAATCTATGAAATATGAAAAAACTAATCACAAGTTTTCTAGTATAACTGGAATTTTTAGTTTTACAATAATGCTATTAATGCTAATATTTGGTGGTTTTGGTTGGTTAGATAATTTAGTTAAATGATTAAGTGAAAATTTAATATTACAATCATTATATTTTTTCTGAATCATTTCAGTTGTTAATTTATTTATTTCTATTCCAATAAGTTATTATTCAACATTTGTAATTGAAGAAAAATTTTGATTTAACAAAATGACTAAAAAATTATTTTGGATGGATAGTATAAAAAGTTTTTTACTTTCAATAGTTATTTGATGAGCTATTTTAGCTTTAATTATATGGATTTATAATTTTGATAAAAATAATTTTTGGCTATATGCTTGGGCAGTAATTACATTTTTTTCTGTATTTATGATGATGTTTTATTCAAGTATAATAGTTCCAATATTCAATAAACAAACTCCATTAGAAGATTGAGAATTAAGAAAATCTATTCAAGAATTTGCAAATAAAGTATGATTTAAGTTAGATAATATTTTTGTAATTGATGGTTCAAAAAGAAGTTCAAAAGCAAATGCTTATTTTTCTGGTTTTTGACCTAAAAAAAGAATTGTATTATATGATACATTAATCAAAGATTTGAATACAGAAGAATTAGTTTGAGTTTTAGCTCATGAAATTGGACATTATAAGAGAAAACATACTTTTCAAATGTTAGCTTTTTCAATATTACAAACTGGTTTAATGTTATTTATACTTTGAATTGCTTTGAAATATCCTGAAATTTCCCAAGCATTATGAGCAGAAAACTGAAGTTTCCATGTTTGAGTTTTAGCCTTTGGAATATTATTTACTCCAATTTCAATAATTCTATGAACTTTTTCTTCTATTCTTTCAAGAAAAAATGAATATGAAGCAGATGCTTTTGCTAAAGAATTTTATGACAGTGAAAAATTAAAATCAGCATTAATTAAATTATCAAGAAATAATTTGAGTAATTTACAGCCTCATCCAGTTTATGAATTTTTTCATTACAGTCATCCAACTGTTTTAAAAAGATTAAATGCTTTGAATAAATAAAAAAATCCCATTTGGGATTTTTTTTATATTTTCCAATCAAAGAATTTTTCTACTTCTAATCTTTCATGATCAAGTCTAAATAATTTTCAATCTTTTTTAAGATGTTTTAATACTTCATCAACTATTTTTTCTGAAACATTACTTCAATATAGATGATTTTTCCTAATCATTTTTTTATTTCAAATTGCTCATTTTATAATATCAGCTATTAATTTGGCATTTACTGGAGGTGCAATAATATTTGCTCAGTCTAAGATAGTTTCTGATCTATCACTACCAAATCTTAAAGTAACACAAGGAGTTCAAACAATATTTGCTTCTTCCTGCATTGAACCAGAATCTGTAACAACTGCTCAAGCAACACTTATCATATCAATAACTTCAGCATGGTGAGCTAAAGCTGGTCAATATGCAAAGTTTTTTGAGTATTTTTTCTTTAATTTTTCAATATCAGACCTTAATCAATATTTATCTATTGCAAATTCTGAAGCATAAAGTCATAAAAAACAAACATAAACTCAGTCTTGAATTAGTTTTTTTATTCAATTATATATTGCTAAAAATCTTTCTTTTTCTTCTGTATTTTCTCTTCTATGAACAGTTATAAATATAAAAGGTTTTCATTTCATATTTGGAAATTTCTCAAATGCCACTGAATTAGGAATTTTTAATTTAGATATTTCTATAGCATCAGCAATTGTATTTCAAACAACTTTAATATATTTTTCACCAAATCACTCATCAATCAAAGTCTTTTTATTAAATTTAACAGGTGCTGCAAAAAATCAAGTAGAAGGTTCAATTCACCTAGTATCAAATTGTTCTGGAAATGGTTCAATACTACCTAATTCAAATACTTCATCTTTTTGAAGAGATTTATAGTATTTTTCCCAGTCAAATTTTCCTGCCTCATAATCACTAAAAAGTTTATGATAAAAATCTTTGTTTGGAGTGTAAGTTCTAATTCAAGCTTCAACATGAACTACTGCAAATTTATTCAAAAATGCAGCTTTATCAGCTGTTGTAGCTGTTAGAGTATCTCAATGAACATAAGGAACTGGAATTTTTTTATAATTTGATGATAATTTAATAAGAAAATCTCAAAGTCTTTCAATAATTAAACTATATTTTTTATGTAATTCTCAAGAAATATTTAGATTTACATCAACATCCATCCCAAATTCTGCTAATACTCATTTACTTAAATTATAATCATAATGTTGTCCAGTATGAACCAATATAACAAGTTCTCATCTTTTTTTTAATTCTAAATATAAAGGTGCTTGTTTTATAATATCTGGTTTAGTTGCAATCATTATTATATGAGCATATTTTTTAGGAGAAGATTGAATATCATTCCAAAACTTTTGCCTTATAAATACTTCATTATCTCAACAGTTTATTGTTTCAGCCATATTTTTTAAATTATTTTTTTTCTAATTAAAACTATATTTATTAATATAAAAGAAAGTATAGCAATTAATGTATTTATTGCAAATATTTTAAAATTAAATTCTTGTTTTTTATTAATTGGAATTACTGAAGCATAACTAATATTTTCTAGTTTAAACTTTTTTATTTTTTTAGAATTTGTTTTATATTTTTTCTTTTTATTTTTAGAAATTGCTAGATATTTTTTATATTTATAATTATTTAATTGAGCAATATATTTTTGTGTAATATTTTTTTCTCTTGATGTTTTTTGAGCAACTAATGTTCATTTTTTATCATAGACTGAAGCTAATATTTTATATTTTCAAGCTAGTAAATTATTATTTATTTTAAATTCATATTTTCAATTATTATTTGCAAAAGTTTTAAATTCTTGTTTTCAAATATGGATTTTAACTATTTTTTTAGGAAAGGTTGTTCAGCTTATTTTTAGATTTTTCTTTTGAAATGAAATTCTTAGTTTTATATTTTTAGCTAATTTTTTTAATTTTAAATTATTTATTTTGGTACCGGTTCCTGTACTTAACTTTTTCACTTTAGGAACCGGTACCTTTGCTAGTTTTTGCTTTTTAACTCATTTTCAAAATATATGTTTAATAATTCAAGGGGCTAAAGCCACCTTGTTAATATTTATTTTTTTAGTTATTTTTTTCTTAGTTTTAGAAAAATTATTAATATTTTTTACTAAATAATTATTTTTATTTTCTTTTTTTTCTAGAGCTAATTTAATTTCCTGATTTATATTCAAAAAAGCAGTTTCTTTATATTTTACTATTTTTTCTAAATTATTTTTTAAAATATCTTGTTCAGATTTTAGTAATAATTGTTTAACAGTTAATTTGAAATTTTCAACTTTTCTGTTTCAAAATTTATTAGAAGTAACTAATTTTACTCTATAAAATCAAGGTTTAAAATATACAGTTTTAGGATTATATCAATAATATTTTTCTCAATTTTTAAAATCCCATTTGTAATGAGTTGTAGAACTTGAAATTCAAGAAGTAAAATTTACTCAGCATTTATCATAAGTATAACAAGTCATATTTTTGTATCAAAGTTTCTTATATTTTGTTATCACTCACTGAACTTTAATTCTAGTATTTGGTAAATAATGAATAATTGTATTATCTATAAAAATTTCTTTTTCTACAAAATTTTCAGGATTATTTTTTTCAAAAAGTTTTATTGTAATTTTTTTATCTGAATTTTCTGGAACTATTATTGTATTTGGATTACACTTATATTTTTCTTCTCACAAATCAAAATCAGCAATTATTTCACAATTATATTTACTAGAAATATCTTTATTTTCTAAAGTTATAAACTTAAAATTAATTTTACACTCATCTTTTTCTCAGTCACACTCCAAAGTATTTTCTCAATTTTTTGATACATAACTTGGACTTTGCAATTCATATTTAAAATC
>CAZSQW010000059.1:0-5310 GCA_964609055.1 uncultured Candidatus Peribacteria bacterium | reverse complement strand
TTTGGCTCTTTTTGTTCTACCGTAGAAAAATCACTAAAAAACCATAATATAATCTTACAAAACAGCAAAAAAAGAGTATAATTCATATGAAATTATATTTTCTTATCTCCAAATTCAAATTTTATTATTTTTTGCATTTTTTTCTGATTCTTTAAATAAATCAGAATATTTATATTTTTTATTATATGTATATTCTTTTGCAAATCATTCTAAAATCATTGTGTTATTAATATTTTCATCTTTTAAAAATACATAAACTAAATGTCTTCAATATTTATCAATTTTTGCTTGTGAATTATCATATTCTAATTTTACAGTTTTTCATTCAACTTTTTCTTTTAAAAAGTTTGTAGATTCTTTTGAAAATAGTTCAATATATCAATATCTTAAAGATGAATGTTCTGGTGCATCAATTCAAATCATTCTAGCATAGACTAATTCTCAATCTAATAAAAAAGTAAAGGTGTCTCAATCTACAACTTTTTCAACTTTATACTCTCCTGTTTTTAAAATTTTTATATTATCTTTTTGAGATTCTTTTATTATTTTTTTATCAACTTTATTTTTAATATTTCAAAAAGTACTTTTTATTTTTTCAATATCTTTATTTGTCTTTTTTAATAAATCAACTTCTGAATCCAAATAAAAGTTTATAATATTTTTTGGATAAATAATATCTTTTGCTGTAAAATTTATTTTTCATGTCTTATCTACATCAAAAGTTACCTCCACTCTCTTTCAAGTTTCTTCAATTGCTTCTAGGTCTGTAATAATAAATTTTCATAAGAATTTATTATTTTTTGTTAATTTATCATTTCATCTATACACTTCAAACTCCATTCTTTTTTGATATGAATTTCTTGTATAATAAGTTTTAGAGTTTTTTATAGGAAATTTTGAATTAATAGGAATAATGATACTCATATCTTTATCATTAGTTTCAATTCATAATCATTCACTTGTAGAAGCAAATGTTTTTTTATTTCAAAAAGAGTTATTTAATTCTTCATAAATTTCTTTTAAATCCTTATCATTTTCTTTTTGTTTTTTTATAATTTCATTTTCTAGAAATTTACTTTTATCTTTTAACTTATTAAAATTATCTTCTAAATTATCTCAATTAGTATTATCTACAAAAGTATCTAAATCTTTTTGTAAAAAAATTAATTGTTTAATTTTTTCCAATTCTTCTTTTAATTTTTGAGAACCTTCAGCACAAACTTTAAATTTTTTATAAAGGCTTTTTAAATCTTTAGAATTTAAATCCTGTTCAAGATCTCAACTATTCTTAAAATTATTTTCTCAACTTATATTTTTATTAACACTAATATCTGAGCCATTATTATAATAATTTTTATAAGTATTATTATTATTATTAATTCTATTTTGAAGAAAAAAATACCAAATTAACCAAAAAACAAATAAAGCTAATAAAAAAGCTAAAAAATATTTCCAAAAATTATTTTTCTCTTTTATTAATATTTTTTTTTCTACATTTACCTTTTTTCTAGGTTTTTCTATAATTAAATCTTCTTCATCAAATATTGAAGTTTTTTCTTTCATATTATTATTTTAATTCAGATAAAGCTGAAGATATTGCTTCTTCTACATTTTTTCTATTTGAGTCATAATTTTTTTTATAATTTTCTCTTATCTTTTTTTTATTAGACATTAAACTATTAATATTATCAATATCTTTTTGATATTTTTTATCAACTAATTCTTCTTGTTCTATAATATCCTTTCAAATAATTTTTATATCTTGTTTTAATCTAGCTATTTTTCAATTTACATTTCATAATAGTAAATTATCTTTTTGTTTTCAAAATCAAAATAACCTTCTAAAAAATCATACTTTTTCTGTAGATTCTATATAATCTTTTTGTAAAAATGCCTGTAAATTTTTAATATTATCTAAAGCTTTTTCTGTTTTTATTGAAACCTGATTTAAATCTTCATTAAAAGTTCTTGGGATCGAAAGTAAATCATCTAATTTATGATTCTTATTCAAAAATAAATCTAATTTATCTACATTTAAATCATAAGTAAAAGCCTCTTTAAATAATTTATTTTTTTTATCTTTTAGTATAAATGACTCTATAAAATATTTAGAAAAAATAAATATAAAAATAATAGGTAAAAATAAATGTCTTAAAAATTCAAAAAACTCATCAGTTTTGAAAAATTTA
The DNA here is from genome assembly GCA_964609055.1 of uncultured Candidatus Peribacteria bacterium. Taxonomy (GTDB): domain Bacteria; phylum Patescibacteriota; class Gracilibacteria; order BD1-5; family UBA6164; genus CALLPO01. The sequence goes on along the minus strand of CAZSQW010000059.1, from coordinate 3,121 downwards.
TTCAATATTGCAATTGTAATTGGAATTGCTATAACAAAAATTAAAATTCTTGAAAGCAAGTCATACATATTTATATTATCAACTAAGATAAGATTAAGATCTTGATAAGTAAAAAAAACAGTCAATATTATAAATAAAACTGATATAATACTAAAAAGATGGACAACCCATTTCAATAATATATTATGTTTTAAATATTTTAAAACTAAAAACTCTCAAAATATTAAGACAAAAGATGGTAAAAATGGTATAATATAATAAACCAATATTCTAATTGAAGAGTCTGAATTTCTTCATAAATCAAATTCTTCAACTACAATATGTTGTACTAATAAAAAATCAATAGTTGCTATTCAAAAAGCTAATAAAAATATTAAAATATACTTAAAAAACAATTTTCATTCAAAATGAAAAGATTCTTTTTTTTCTTGATCTAATTTTAATTGTTCAATATTAAATTTCTCTTCAATTACTTTTTTAGATTTATCTTCTAAAAATTTTTGTATATTTTCTTTTTCTTCATCAAAATATTTTTTAATATCTTCTTTTGATTTTTCTAAAACATCACTTATATCATCTTTAGCAATTTCTTCATATTTTATAATTACTTCAATTAATTCATCTATTTTCTTTGTACTATTATTAAATCTTTCTCAAAAATTTAATAATACATTTTTATATTCATTTAAATCAGAATTTATTTCCTCTAATATAATATTTTCACTATCTAATAATTCTAAATTCTTTTTTAACTTTTTAGAAACTGTATCTAATTTAGCTTTTTCTCCTCTTTTTTTATCTTCAATTTCATTTAGTTCATTTTCTTTTCAGAACATATAATTATTAAATTCTTTAGTTTTTTGATTATATTTTTCTATTTCATTTCAAAATTCTTTTTCTAAAAATTCTTCTTCTAAAGTTTTTAAAGAATTAAGTGATTTTCAGTTTTGTTTAAAATAATTATTTATAAAATCACTATATCATAGTATTTTTTGTTTTATAGTATCAAAATCAAACATTTTTTTACTTTATTATTAATTAAAATGAACATTACATCATTTGAAAAATATATTTTTATAATATTCCTTCATTTTCTTTTTAACATCTAAATCATCAGATAAATTAGTACCAATTATATATAATTCTTCATTATTATTACATTTATTCTCTATATATTTAGGAATAATATTATAATAAAAAGCTGTATAATCTATATAATTCTTTAGCTTTCAAATAAAATCTTTTGTAAAATCTCTTTCTGCTCAAGTTATTTTATGAGTTTTTTTCATATCAGGATGTAGTTGAAAAAACATATCTGAAATTAAAATATTTATACTTCAACTTCCATTTATAAATTTTTCATTTTTATCTAAACTTTCAATTAAATATGTTCATTTATTAAATTTTCCACTATTATATTTTGTATTAACTACCTTTAATAATTCCTCTTCTAACATCTTTATATTAGAAACATATAAATCATTAATTTTTTTTGTTTTTATATTAATTTCTTTTTTTCCTTTTGTGTAAAAATACATTTTTAATTTTTTCTTTCTATTATTCTTTTCACAAATATAAGTTATGTTATATATTCCACTTAAATTACTTCAATGATTTTTTAATATAAAACTATTATTATCAGTTATTGCATAATTTTTATGTCATTTACTTGATTCTCAATAATCAGAGGTTCAAATATAAAATAAATTTATTTTATCTCAATATTCAATTTGAATATTTCATACTCAATTTGAAATAATTTCTCTTAAAGCTTTTTCTCTACTATTTAAAACATCTTTTTCAATATCACTTCATTTCTTTCCAAAGTATGTTAAATCAAACATTATATTTATTTCTTTTCCCTTCTTATCTTTTTTTATATTATCTTTTTCAATTGTGAAATTCAATGTCTTTATTCAACTTTCTCAATCAGTTAAATTAATATTTGATATAATATCTGTCCTATTATCAAAATTAACAAAAATATCTTTATAATTATCAGGACTAATAACTTCCTTTAAATCACATACTAATTCATTTATTTGTAAAATATTATTTATTGTAGTATTTTTATTTTCAGAAGAACATTCTTTTAATGTTTTATCACAAGAAAAAGAAGTTATTTTAAAGTTAGATTTTTCTTCTTTTATTTCTGTTTTATCTCAAATTTCTTTCTTTAGTTCATTTTTTACTTGTTCCAATTCTTTTTTAGCTTCTATTTTTGCTTTAAAAGTATTAACACATTCAACAGTTTCACAATTATCAATTGTTTTTTTTCAACAACTTGATAATAATAAAAGTAAAACAGTTATTATTAATACTAATTTCATTTTTCTCATATTTTTTAAATTAAATATCTAAAATAGGTGTTCTAATTTTTTCAATTAGAGATTCTTTTATTTCTTCTTTATCAATTTCTAAAACTTTTTCAATTAATTCAAGAAACTTTTTTTCTTCTTTTACAACTTTTTTTCAAAATAAAGGTCATGATTGTTTAGTAATAACTTTTGAGTAAAAATATATTCAATAATAAAATATTTTTATATAATCATCTCATAATATTTTTCTTTTTGATTCAATAATATTTTTTATATTTTCCAAATATTTTTCCAATTTTTTTAGCATTTTATCATAATCAATAGATATTGAATCAGATTTTGAAAAATTAGATAAAATCAAATGAAGAGATTTTTCTCATTCATAAAAAATAATATTTTCCAAATCAAATACTCTTAAATAGTTAAAATACTCATCATCAATTGATAAAACTTTATTTTTGAAACTGTATTTTTTATTAAAAAAGTTTAATTTTCATAAACTTTTATTATCATCTTCTATATCAACCCTTGTTAATAAAGAAAAAATAATTTTTACTTCTTTTTCATTAATAGATCCATCAATTTTTACAGCATAGATAAGAATTTTTAAATAACAATTTACTAATTCTTGAAAACTTTCATCTGATAAATTTAATTTTGTTATGTTCATAATATTTTATTTTTAAATATAAAAAAGGATTTTATTTTTAAGAATTAAATCCCAAAATAATTTTAAAGTATGTAAAATATAACAAAAAAATAGAAAAAGTCCAGAAAAAAGGCTCTTTTTATAGTTTCCCAAA
>CAZSQW010000058.1:0-5539 GCA_964609055.1 uncultured Candidatus Peribacteria bacterium | reverse complement strand
AAAATATGCTATTTTATATAAAAACATTACAAAAGTCTAAAAAAGATTTGCTTTTAATAAAAAATTCATAATATAAAGGTATTAGTTTTAGTTTAAAGTAAAGTTTTCACAAAATTAATAGTTTTATTATTAATACAAAAAGTATTATGCAAGAATGAATTATAAAGGTTCTAAAAGATGGTTACGGTTTTATTAAAGCTGATAATGGAGATATTTTTTTCCACGCAAATAACCTAGTAGATGTTGAATATGATAGTTTAGAAGAAGGAATGACTCTAAGCTTTGAATTAGGTGAAGGTAGAAATGGTAAAGAACAAGCTGTTAATGTTACAGTTGCTGAATCTTCTGAAGCATAATTAAATTATGTTATTAAAAAAATAAGAAACTTAAGTTTCTTATTTTTTTTGTGTTCATAATTTAATATATAGATAAATTCAAATTACTATCATTGGTAAAGAATAAATTTGTCCTAAAGTAAAATAATTAAATATATATCATATATGAGCATCTGGTTGCCTAAAGAATATTTCTACAAATATTCTAAAAATTCAATATAAAATCAAAAATAAACTTGCTAATCTTCAAGGATTTAAATATATTTTTTTACAATACTTAAATAATAAATTTAATACTATAAATAATATAATTCCTTCTAATAATAATTGTATTAATGAAGATGGAAAATAACTTCAAGTACTAGTTTTAACAGCTAAAAATCAATTATAATCTCAAAATCATAATAATTCTTTATTGATATAGTTTCCTAATCTTCATAATCATAATCATATTGGAATAATTAAAGCGACTTGATCTATTAATTTATAAAAATTAATTTTATTCTTCTTTGAAAAAAATATCATTGCTACAATTACTCATATTGCTCATCAATGAAAACTCATTCCTCATTCCCAAACTTTTAATATATCTAATGGATTCTCTAAAAAACTAGAAAAATTATAGAAAAAAACATATCATAATCTTCATCATATTACTACTCAAAAAAATATATAAAATAATAGACTATCCATAAAATCTCAAATTTTTCAGTTAGTTTTAGGTTTTAATATATTTTTTTTATTTTTATAAATTCTCTTCCTTATTATCCAATATCATAAAATAAAAGCTATTGCATACATTAATCAATAATAACTAGGAGATATAGTTATTCACAAAATAGTGATTTCAAATATAGTCATAATAAAAAAAGGTTAAAATATTTGACATTACATTAATTCTATGTTTTAATATAGATAGATAATTAATTACACACACATAAATTAAATTGTCAATTTATAAAAATACTTATTCTATTTAATTATATTGAATAAAATATAAATTGAAAGTTTAATAATTAAATTATCTTATTATTAATAACAAGTATGTTAGAAATAAAAAGTCTTACAATAAGACCTAAAAAAATAATTAGTTTAGTAATACTTATTACTTTTATAGTATCTACAACATTTACTTTTGATGTTAGAGCAGGTAGTGACAAAATTATATTTCCTATTAAAGAAATCTCTAAATTAAAATGTAGGTTCAATGATTTTGATACATTAAAATCAGATTGTAAAAGAACTATACCTATATTAAAAACTAAAGATTATACTAAATATGTTACACAAAATTGAGGTTATAATGAATATACAAGAATTTATACTGTATTATGGTGAGCAAGTTATAAATATGGTTGGGATGTTGGACAAGGATGACATTCTTGATTAGATATTGCAACAGCAAAAGGAACTCCTGTATATAATATAGCTGATTGAATTGTTATAGTTTCAAAAAATGATCCTTCTTGGTGAAAAGTTGTTTCTGTAAAACATAAAATTAGATGAAAAGAAATAATTTCTAATTATTCTCATTTATCTAAAATAAATGTAAAAAAATGACAAAAAATAAATGTTTGAACAAAAATTTGAGAAGTTGGAAATACAGGTAATTCTACTGGAAATCATCTTCATTTTCAAATAGATTTAGCTAATAAATTTCATCCATATTATTATAATTGGAAAAAATGTCCTTATTCATATTATAAAATAACTGAAACTGGTGTTTGTTATAATGAATTAACAACTAATACACTGGATCCAATAGAGTTTTTAGAAACTAATTGAGCTATACTTGATAATATAACAATTAGTAATTCAAAACAAAATATACAAAAAATAAATAAAAAAACAATTAGTAATTCTCCTTATAAAGCAAATATTATAAAATGAGTTGATATGGATATTTTTAATAAAACTATTCATACAGATATGTGATCAAGTAAAAGTGATGTAATTAAAATACAACAAATTTATAAAAATTTATGATATTATGAAGGTTCTATAGATTGAAATTATTCAAAACTTGAAAATTCAATAATAAAATATCAATTATCTAATTGAGTAATTAAAAATAAATATGAAAATTGAGCAGGTTGGTTTTGACCAAAGACAAGAGCTCATACAAAATCTAGTTATATAAAATATTTAAATACTAGTAATTCTGAAAAAAGAGCAGGTAAAAAAGTTTATATATCAAATACTAAAGATAAAAAGTCAGTAGTGACAGTAAAAAGAAAAAAATATAAAATAGAAAGAAAAAATATTTTAACTAGAGAAGAAATAGAAGAAAGAGAAATTAATGATTTTCTTAAAAATCATAAATTTAATCTTAAATTAAATAAAATTTGATGAAATATAAAAATTTGAGAAAATTTAAATATTGAATTAAGTATAGATAAAATTATTAATAGAAAAAAAACTAGAGAATTTAAATGAGTTTTACCAGCTTGAATAACATTTGAATTAGATGAAAATAAAGCTTCAATTTTCCCAAAAAAAATAAAATCTCTTTCTAATTGAAAAAGAAATATTATTGTAAAAGGAATAAAATCTGGTAATACAGTATTAAAAATAAAATTATGAAATAAAGTTATTAAAACAATTAATTTAAAAGTTTTTTGAAATATTTCAAAAATTTTTCCTCAAAAAGTTGATATAATAGCTAATTCAAATCTTAAATTATGAGAAACTAAAACAGCTATAGGTATTTTTAAAGATTCTTGAAATAAAAAATTAATTAACTTTGCTTTTAATTGAACATTTATATTACAAACTTGAAATTATTCAAAAGTTTGTATTAAAAGATGAACATTAAAAAATATTAAAAATATATATAATACTAAATGTGATAATTCTGAGTTTGTACAAAATCCAGAAATAAGTTATAAAGATACAGTTAATTGAATATTAGTATTTGATTACAAAACAACTGTAAATAAATACAGTGTTATAAAAATAATTGGAAAAAATAGTTGAAAAATATATGATACTAAAAAAATCTTAGTTAGTATTCCAAAAGGTTTAAATAAAAAATATAATTATTATAATGAAACAATATCAATGTTAGAAAAAGGTATTGTTTCAGGAATACAAAAATGATATTTTATGGAAGATAGAGAATTAACTAAAAGAGATGCATTATCTTGGATAGAAAATACTTTATTAAAAATACAAAGTAAAAGTACTAATTGAGATACAAAAGCTCAAATAAATAAAAAATTAGTAGAAATAAAAAAAGATAAAGATATTAATAATCATACAAAAATTACAAGAAAAGATTTTCTTAGAAAAGCATATAAATATCTTATAGTAAATGATACTAATATTGAAATATCTATAAATTATAAAGATTTACAATCTTTTGAAAATAAAAAAATAAATACAATTTTTGATAAAGAAAATACTTGGAAAGATAGATTTGGTAAAACACATTTTCAACCAAATAAAAAAATAACTAGATGAGAATGAGCTTTCTTATTAAGTAAAGCACTAAATAAAACAACTAAGTTATATTTAACTTTGAAATAATAGAATATTAAAAAAAATAATTAGAACACACACAAAATTATTTAAAAAATTAGCATTTAATAAAAAAAACATTATGTGAGGAGCAATATTAAAAAGAAGAGAAGAGGCTTTCAAAAGATGAATTGACCTAAAACTTCAAGAACAAATTAAACAAGTTCTAAATAAAAGAGATGAAAAAATATTAAAAGTTCAAAATAAATCTATTAATAAAATTAATAAATTAAATATTGAATATAGATATGAAAAAGCTACTAAATCTATGATTCATGATTGAGAAAAATCTCAAGCAAATTCTATGATTTGAGCATTAAAATATTTATGAATTTTATCAGTATAAAAACAAGTATTAAAATACAAGGGGCTAAAACCCTCTTGTTTAAAAAAGCAAGATTTTTCTTGTTTTTTTTGTTTTTTTATGGTAATATTATAGTATTAAAAATAAATAATATTAAAATTATGAGTAATTTAGAAATATCAGAAAAAGTAGTTCCAAAAAATATAGAAAAGTTTTTAGAAGACACAAAAAAAAATATTAAAAGTAAAGAAGCAACTAATGAAGTTGAATTGAAAATTTTTTATAAATATAGAAATTTCAGAAGAGAAGAAATAAAATGAAAACATAAAAACATACAAGATATAATCTTAAATAAGTTAAATGGTGAAGTAATTTTTGATTGAAAAATTAAAGATACTAGATATTTAGATGTACCAGAAAAAAATAAAGATGAAAGTTATCTTAAAGAAAACTGAATAATTATTATTAGAATTAGAACACAAACTAATAATAATAATAACAGTAAAGAAAATTTGTATACAGTAAAAATGATAGGTGAAAAATGATATAGTAATGAATATGAAAAAAAAGTAGATGAAAATTATTGAAAAACTTTAGAAAAAAAATGATTACAAAAAATAAAAACTAGTGAAAAAACTAGAAAAGAAATGAAATTTGAAGTTGTTATTGAAGAAGATTGAAAAAAAATAAAAAAAGAAGTAAAAGTTGCTTTTGATGAATATACAGATGAAAGATTATGAGTTTTGCCACCATTTTTTGAAATTGAATCAGATGATGAAGATGTTATTAAGGAAACAATTAAAATTCTAGAATTAGATGAAAAAGATTTTTTTCTTACTACCTGATGACCAGAAAAACTTTTAAAAAATGAAGAATCATATAAAAATTTAGACAAAATAGATCCAAAAGAAAATAAATTAAAATTTAATAAAAAATTTATTCTAAAACTTATTGAAGAAATATTAAACTATGATTCAATTTTTTCTGAAATTTGAAATTTTATAAATAATGAAAATATTTCTGAATTAAATTTAGACAATTATAAAAAATTTGAAATTTTTATAAAAAAAATTTTAAAAATATTTAAAAAAAAAATAATAGATGAAAATAATGATTATTTTTATTTTTTCTCAAGACTTTTTGATGAAAAAACAATTAAAACTTTTAATCCAAATTGAAAAATAAACATTAATTTTTGAAAAAAATTTAATGATAAATTTGAAAGGGAATTTCCTTGATATACTAAAGCATTAATGTATTCAATTCTAAATAATTTTAATTCTAAAGAAAATATAACTTGAAATATTGATTTTGCAAAATCAATTAAAGATAAAATTAATAATTTTTTACAAGCATTATTTTTATTTGATGATAATTTAAC
>CAZSQW010000057.1:1299-5539 GCA_964609055.1 uncultured Candidatus Peribacteria bacterium | reverse complement strand
ATATTTTATATTAAACATTTTTAGAAAAATGAAAAAAATATATAATATACTTGTATGAAAATAACCTATAATTCAACAAGGTTCCCTTTAGGGCCTTGTATGTTATTTAGAGCTTGTATGTTATTTAGGGCCTTGTATATTTAGTTTTTATTTTATTTCTTTTAATTTTTCTTTTCAAATTTTCCAAGAATTGTACCATAGAGCAGCTGTAAAAATTTCAAGTACAGCAGAAATATAACTTATAAATAATATTAATAATATAAATAAGATTATTAATATTATTATAGATATAGTAATGAAAATTTGAGTTGTAAAATAAGTTAATACTAGTGTTATTAGTATAGGAAATATAAGTAATATTATAAAATTTAATATTATCCTTAAATTAAGCACAAATATTAAAAAATATAATTTTGAAGTAGTTTTTAAATTAAGAATAGCTATTCTAGAAGAACTAGAAATTGCTTCAAATACTTTTTTGTTATTTAAAACAATTTCATATTTAGAATAGGAAAAGAAAATATTAATAGGTATTGAAAATAAAAAGATTATTAAATATCACCAAGAAATTATAACTATATATTCTTCTCAAATTATTCTTATAGTAAATAAATAAAAATTTATAAGACTTAAAAATTTAAATTTTGAGAACATTTGGTCATATTCAAAAATAGGCAAAAAATTAAATAATCATATTCACAAAGAATCAGAAATACTTACATTACTATCAATTCAATTTTTTTCTTTTTTATCTATATATTTAATTAATCATCATTCAAATATAGGAGTAAGAAAGATATATAAAATAAAAAAGATTAATGCAAAAATAATTATTTCCCAAAAATATTCTGTTTCAAAAAAATGTAATATAAGAGAAAATGCTTCACTTTCTTTTCATACAATTTTAATATAAGTATAAACAGTTTGATATACAAGAAGTACTGTTAAAAAAAGAATTCCTAAGATTCAAGGTAAAAAGTAAAACTTTTTAACTTTAGAATCAAGAGCTATCATTTTCCAAGATGGTAATATTATTTCTTTTTTAAAGTCCATATTTAAAATAATATATTTAAAATAAATTTAATATATCAAGTAAAACTTTTATTTTCAAAAATAATAGTTTTTTCTTGTTTTACATAAGATTTATATATAGGGTTAAATCTGTATAGTTCTTCAGGTATTTGCTCATTTAAAATATATCATTTTATATTTTTATCTACAAAATTTACAAAAATAGGAGTATATAAAGTTTTAGATAAATTATTATTTTTTATAATTGTTAATGCTTTATTTTGCAATAAAGTTCTTTTATCTTTATTTAAAATATTTCATTTTAATTCTTCTAAAACAATATCAAGATCTAATTTTCTAAAATTTGAAAAATTATAACCTTTTTTTATTTGACTTGAATGATAATAAGGATAAATATTAAAATTAAAATATGAAAGATTAACTCATATTAATATAATATCATAATTCTTTTTTCAATTAAATACTAGTTGTTTCAAATCTTTTGTTGAAATTTGTCTTATTATAGTTTCAATTCACTCTTTTTTTAAATTTTCTTTTATGTTTTCTGCTGTAAGTTTAATATCAGCTTTAGTTCAAACATAATATAATTCTAAACTATATTTAGATAATTCATTATTATAAAAATAATTTTCATCTAATTCTTTTAATTTTTCTATTTGTTTTTCTAGAATTATATATTCCTTAGATTTTTTATTAATAATTTCTTTTTTTTCTTCAATTTTTACTTTTTCTTCAGCTTGTATTTTTTTATTTTCAAAAAAATCTTTTTCCACTTGTTTTATTTTTTCCTTATCTTTTTCTAAATAAAAATATACTTCTTCAATTAATTCTTTTTTTCAATCTATATAAAATTCTATTTTATACTTATTTAATCATAATTTTAAATTTCATATATTTTCAGATATAGTATATTTTAAACTGTTTGATTTTTCTATAAAATTTTCTATTTTTTTATTATTAATAAAAATAGAATCTACATTTTCTTTAACTTTTAATTCTAAAGTATATTTATTTCTAGTAATAAAATTATATTTATCTACCCAATTAGGAGAAATAATAATTTTAGATTTAGGATTTTGTATACTTATAGGAGATTTTATTTTTTTGTTTTGAGTAGTTTTTTCTATTATTTTTACTTCTCAAGAAATAGTATTTACATTATCAAAAATAGGTAATAAATTATTTTTACTTTCTTTTTTTAATTTTTCTTCTAAAATTTTTTTCAATTTAGAATGTTTATAGTAATTTTTTTCTTCCAATAAATCAGCAATATTTTTTTTAGAATTATTTTCTTCAATATAAATATTTTCTATAAAAGGATTTGTGATTTCTTTATAAGAATCTGTTCAAAGTTCTTTAATAATTTCTTTTCTATCTATTTGATTTAAAATAAATCCTCTTAAATCATTAGAAACTAATTTTCTTGTATTTAGAAAAACATTTACATATTGAGGAAGAACATATTTATGTTCTCAAAATTTTGGAATTTCTCTAGTAATTAAATTATTTGTATCATTAAATATATTTATAGTATTTTTATTTTTCAAAAAACTCTCTTTAGTAGGAAAGAACTTTAATAAAATATTTTCAATATAAACATTATTTTTAGAATATTGTTTATTTTTTTCAAGAATAATAGTTGTTATTTTAGTTAATTCATCTTTTAAAATATTAGCTATTTTATATTTTCCAGAATATATTCAACTTGAAAGAGAAAAATTACCTTCTATTTCTTTTTTTGAAATAATATTAAGTATTTTCTCAGATACAATTGGTTGAAAAAAAATCTTTAGTATATCTATATCTTTTTTACTACTTTTAAATATAATAGATATATCAGTTTTTTCTATTTCAATATTTTTTAAAATATTATTCATAACAGGATTTACTTTTGAAGTTTTTAATACTTTAAAAGTACTTAGGATATCATCATAAGTTATATTATCTCAATTAGACCATTTAGTGTTTATTTCTAAAAAACATTCTATTTTTAATAAATTTCTAGTATCACATTTAGCTAAATCTGGCACTATTTTTTTATTAACTACATCATAAGTTAAAAGAGATCTATATAAAATTGAATTGATATATTTTTCAATTCAATTTTTATTTTTAAGTGGATTTAAACTAGGAGGTTTACCAATTATTCCTTCTGTAATACTTCCTCATTTTACAGCAGTTTTTTTTGCATCACTATATATATATGAATATATTAAATGAGAAGTTGTAAGCACAACAAAAATTATACTAATAAAAAATAAGTATTTTTTTAATCTTTGGGCAATATAAAATTTGTCCATTTTTTTTATTAATTATGAAGTTACAAAAAGTAATATTGAAATAATAACAAAAGCAAGACCTAAAATTATAGTTGTATTATATAATACTTTATCAGCACCTCTTTTAGTTATTTCTTCCATACCTCCACCTCACATACTTGCAAGATTTAAAGAAGATTGTTTATTTTGTAAAAGGATAATTATTATCAGTAAAACACCAATTATTACCATAGCAGTAGTTAAAATTTCAGCCATTTTTATTTTTTATTAAATATAAGTGAATATAACATATTCAAAAAAGTGAAAATTGCAACAGCAATTATAAAATTCATTGTTCAATTAATAGAATATCAAATTCCAGGTATTATTAAAATAGTATTAAGTATATAATCAAATAATAATAAAATTATTCAATTAACAATAAAAGCTACTAATGAAAAGAATATTAAGTAAAAAGGTAATGATAATATTTTTAAAATAGGTCTAATTACTACATTAATTATTCATAAAAGTATTCCACCAAGTATATATGTTTTAATTGCTTCTATAGAAGTAAAACTACATCATTGACAAGCTAATGTAATTCAATCTGTAATTCATTTATCATTATTTGCAGAAAGCAAATAAGTCATTGCAAATAAAATTCATGCATTTATTATTATAGAAAATAATATTCTCATATTTTTATACTATTAATTTTAATGAAAACATTATATTGTTTTTTATTTAAATAGCAAAAAATAATTCCAAAACTAGAAAATAAGTTAGATTTTTTAGATAATTCTCTGTTTCAGCTAATTATTTTTATTATAATTAGCTCTTTGCTTGTTTTACTGATTATAATCAGCTTTTTATACTTTTCTTTTCCCAATAAAAAGAAAAGAGCCATTTTTTATTGAAATATAAGTATAATTATATATACTTATATT
>CAZSQW010000057.1:0-1199 GCA_964609055.1 uncultured Candidatus Peribacteria bacterium | reverse complement strand
AAAGAAAAGAGCCATTTTTTATTGAAATATAAGTATAATTATATATACTTATATTAAGAAATATAATTAAAATAAAAAAATGATAGGATTTCAATTATGAAGAGAATTTAGATTATCAATTGCTGAAATTTTAGCAGTTTTTAATAATATAGAAATAGTTAATTATACTAGTGATTTTTTAATAATTTCATGAGTTAGTAAAGAAGATATTTTAAAAAAATCTAATAATTTGGGTGGAGTAATTAAAATTATGGATATTTTTTCTTTAGAAAAAATATCTTTTGAAGAACAAATATTAGATTTTGCTAGTGGAACAGATTGAAAATTTAAGTATTGAATAACAAGTCTTTGAGATAAATTGAATTTAAAAACTACTCTTTTAAATTTAAAAAAAGAATTAAAAAAATCAGGAATTTCATCAAGGTTTGTAAATAAGGATTTTAAGGGTTTGAATACAGCAACTATTCTTTGAGAAAATTTATTAAAAAGAGAAACTGATTTTTCTTTACTTAAAAATAAAAGTAAAGAATTTTTATGAAAAACTATTTGGATTCAAGATATTAATGCTTATTCAAAAAGAGATTATGCAAAATCAAGAGATATGCAAATTGGTATGCTTCCACCAAAATTAAGTCAAATGATGATTAATTTATCAGAATGAACAACTACTATTTATGATCCTTTTGTATGACTTTGAACAATTTTAATAGAGGCTAATTTAATGTGATTTGATTGATTATATTGAAGTGATTTAAATCCAAAAATGGTAGAAACTGCTAGAAAAAATTCAAAATGAATTATTGAAAAATTAAATGCTAAATTTATTAATGAATCAAGTTTTTGGAATAAAGTTAAAAAATGAGTAATAGTTAGTGAATGATATTTATGAGAAGTAATGACTCAAAAAAATATTTCTAAAGATAGAATTTTGGAACAAAGAAAAGGTTTAGAAAAATTATATATTCCATTTTTTGAAAATCTTAAAAAATGATGATTTTCTTGAAATATAGTTATTTCATTTCCATTTTGGGAAGTAAAAGGGAATTATTATTATTTTGAAGAAATATATTCTATACTAGAAGAAAAATGTGAAATTTTACCATTTTTTTCAGAAAATTTTAATTTAAAATCAACTAAAACTGGAAGTCTTTTATATAAAAGAGATAAACAATTAGTTGGTAGAGAAATTTTTAAATTAA
>CAZSQW010000056.1:0-5545 GCA_964609055.1 uncultured Candidatus Peribacteria bacterium | reverse complement strand
TCCCTTCAATTTTCTTTAAATCCTCTTTAACTTCTAATTCTTCTGGAACAATTCATCTTTCTTTTAAGGTTTTTCTTGTAGCTTTAGAATTTTCTATAAGTTCTCACTCTAATTTATTTTTTCAAGATAAATTTTTATCTTTTATATTATGGTCTGTCATTGCATAAATAAAATCTTTTGCTTTTAGTTCTACTTCATTATCAAAATCTGCTAAAGCTCTTTTTTCTGGGATATTTCTTTTTTGTTTAAGTTTTTTAACTGAAATTCAATACAAAGCTTCAATTCACTTATTTTTGAAAGTTGCAAATTCTACTGGTAATTTTATTCACCTTGAATAAATTGTTTCCTCTATTTGTCTTTCTGATTTTCTAAATTTCTCCCTTGCTTGTAATCTTCTTTCATTTTCTATTTCTTCTTCAGCTAATTCTAATTTTCTAGTTTGGCTTGCAAAATATGTTTTTGCTAAAGAAATTTCTAATAATCTAGCATCTCAATTTAAAGCAATTAAATAACAAGCATATCTTGTCAAAAAGTAATTTTGCCTTGGTCTTCAGCCCTTTGAAGTTTTTCCAGCCTCCTGGAAAAACTCTTTTTCATCAATAAAATTGTCTTCTATTTTTCATCAACTATTAAGACAATTTAATTTAGATTTTTTAATAACTAATCCAAATCTTTCCCATTTTTTATATCACAAAGCTACCATCAAATCTCTAGCACTCCAAAATTCAAAACCAGTTTCATCTTCTAGTTTTATTTCTTCAAAAGTTTTTTGAACATTTTGTATTAAATTATTTTTCATAATTATATTTTTAAAATTTTATTTAGCTTTTCACTTCATAATTCTTTTATAACTTCTAAAACTGAAACTATTGATTGTAGAGACCTTTTAAGGTTTAATAAATCTCTAGGTAAAGCTCTGTTTAGTGCTAATCTATTTAGAATAGTATCAATGTCTGAAACATATTTTAGGTGTCATTGAACTTTATCTAGTAAAACTGGTGAATTTACAAATTCTTCTATCATATCTTGTCTTTTCTCAATTTCTTCTATATCTTGAAGTGGTTTGATTATTTGTTCTCTTAAAAATCTTGTTCAAGAAGCTGTTTTTGTTTTATTTAAAACTCAGAAAAGTGTTCAAATAGTTGAAGATTTTGTAGAAAAATTATAAATTAAATCTAAATTTTTAATTGTAGATTCATCAATGTCCATATAAGTTGAAAAAGTATCAAAACTTATTTTGTTTAAAAATTCAAATTCTGATTTTTGATTTGCTTTTAAATATTCAAGTAAAAGTGCTGATGATTTAGTTGCTAATTCCCTGTTTTCTAAGCCAAATCATTCTAAGTTTTTTACTCAAAAATGATTAAGTAAAGTTTGTTTATATTTTTTTTCTGCTTCAAAAAAGAAAATATTTAGAGAATATTTTTTAGTTAAAACTTCTTTTATTTCAGTATTATTAAAAAGTGATTTATCTAAAATAACTTCCTTGGGAGAAAGTTTATAAAGTTCTCATTTTAATTTTTCAAAATCATTAAATTCTCAAGTTATCCATTTATTTGTAGCTAAATCTAAAAAACTTATTCAATATTTATTTTTATCTTCTGAAATTGCTAAAATAATGTTTTGAATAACTCAAACATCTTCATAATTTTCTCATTCTAAAGAAAGAGTTGATGGAGTGACAACCCTTTGAACTTCCCTTTTTACTATTCATTTAGCTTTTGGATCTGAAATTTGCTCTGCTATTGCAACTTTATAACCAGCTTTTACTAATTGTGGAAGATATTTTTCTTTTGCATGATATGGAATTCAAGCTAAAGGAATTGGGTTTTCAGCATTTTTATTTTTTGAAGTAACTGCTATTCACAAAACTCTATGAGCGATATGTGCATCTTCCCCAAACATTTCATAAAAATCTCACATTCTAAAAAATAAGATACAGTCTTTATATTGCTCTTTTATCTCATAAAATTGAACCATTCAAGGAGTTAAATTTTCTTTATCTATCATAATCTTTTTTAAAAAATATTTTTTCTTTTTAATCTAGTAAATTTTGGTTTTTTATGTATTTCTCTTGATATACTTAATAATACTCCTAAAGCAAGCATTAAAGTTAAAAGTGATGAACCTCAATAACTAATAAAAGGTAAAGTAATTCAGGTTAATGGCATAATATTTAAACTTACTCAAATATTTATAAATGCTTGTACTATAAACCAAGTAGAAATTCAAGCTGCTACTAATTTAGCAAAAATATCAGATACATTATTATAAATATAAAATCATCTCCAAGCTATAAATAAATATAAATTTAATAATATAAATGCTCCTACAAAACCTAATTCTTCTACAATTACAGAAAAAATAAAATCATTTTGAGGTTCAGGAAGATATCAAAATTTTTGTATAGAATCTCAAAAACCTAAACCAAACATTCAACCACTTCATATAGTTATAAGAGATTGCCTTATTTGATGTGTTTTATCAATTTCTATTTTTGTCATATTTTTGGTATCAAAAAGTCTTTTATTATCTTTTAAAAATCAATCTACTCTTTCTGTAATATAACTAAAATTATTTCTATCATTTTTATTTTCATATTTTCCTGCTGAATAAATACTAAAAACTCCTAATAATCAAATTAATAACAATATTAATAAATATTTCATATTAGCTCAAGCTAAAAAAAACATTATGAATGCAATTGGTACAATTACAAGAATAGTTCAAAAATCTGGTTGTAAAGCTACTATTAAAACAAAAAATCCTAATATTCATAAAAATGGTAAAAATCCATTTTTAAAAGTTTTTATTTTTTTAATATTTTTTTTGAAAAAATATGCTAGAAAAAGTATTAAAGTAAATTTAAGAAGTTCTGTTGGTTGAATATTAAAAGGCAAAAAAGGTATATCAATCCAACCTTTTGCTCAATTATAAGTAGCTCAAAAAAAATGAACATATCATAAAAGTAAAGTAGTGATTCAAAGAAAAAAAGGAGCTAATTTTTCAAAAAAAAGAAAAGGTATTTTTATAATTATTGCTAATAAAATAAATCACATAATTACATGAATTATATTTCTTTGCATATAAAAAGAATTATATGTTTCTTCTATTTTTCAGTCTGAAAACCATTTTTGAGTTAATTCATAAGATTCAAAAATTGAAACAGAGCTAATCATTATCATTCCAAATATAATCAAAAAAACCACTGTTATAAAAAGAGGATAATCTATATTAGTATTTGTTTTTTTGAAAATCATTTTTATAAAAAGAAATTATTTATTTGAAGTAATTTATAATAATTTTCTCCTGTAAGAGGCAATAAAAATGTTATTAAAAATAATATTATTATTATTATTATTATTGGAGAAAAATCTATTGGTCATATATTTGTTGGTATTTTAGACTTTATAAATTTATAAATTGGATCCATAACATCTGAAATTAATCAAGGTCTAAAATTAATTCAAAAAATTGTTAACCAAGATAAAATAATATCAATAATTAAAAGATATTTTAATATTATTAATATTATTACAAGTACTGAAAAAATTAATGTCATTTTTATTTTATTATAGAATTACAAGCATCTAGTGCAGCAGCTTCTTCAGCTTTTTTCTTACTAGTTCATTTTCATATTCATATATGTTTTTCTTCAATATATATTCAAACTTCAAAAGTTTTATTATGATCTGGTCAATCTTCAAATAAAACTTTATATTTAGGAGTTATTTCAAATTCTGCTTGAGAATATTCTTGAATTTTTGATTTAGCATCTTTAAATAATTTTTTATCTATAATATCTTTTATACTTGTTTTATAAATATGTTTTATAATAAATAATGTAGTTATTTTTAAACCTAAATCCATATAAATTGCACCAATTAAAGATTCAACTGTATTTGCTAATATATAATCATTATCTGTTCATCAGGTCTTTTTTTCTCAATTTCATAAAATTAAATATTTATTTAATTCTAATCTTCTTGAAACTAAAGCTAAATTTCTTCACCTAACAACTGCTGATCTAATATCTGTTAATTCTCATTCTGTTTTTTCAGGAAAATCCTTAAAAAGCCTTTCTGTTATTATTAATTCTAAAACTGCATCACCTAAAAATTCTAATCTCTCATTATGTTCTGGTGCAAAATCAGGCCTTTCATTAACTACTGATCTATGAATAAAAGCTAAAATATATAATTCTATATTTTTAAATTCTATTTTTAAATCATTAGCTAATTTAGAATATTTTTCAATATAATTAGGATTTTTAGTTGCTTGTCTTGTTATTACCATATTTTTTTTATAAAAAATTAACAGAAAAATTATATCTAAAAAGTAAAAAAAACAAAACAAAAAAGAGATAAAAGTATCTCTTTTCAACAAGGTGGCTTTAGCCCCTTGTTTTTCTTTTCAACAAGGTGGCTTTAGCCCCTTATATAAAAATTATCTCTTTAAAATACTTACTGGAAAATTTCAGTCAAATTTATTTAATTCTTCTTTTATTTCTTCAATATCTTTATATAGTTTATTCATTACTCAATTAACAATCCTTTTACTTGATTCATCTCAATAAACTTTAGACATTTCAATTGCTTCATTCATAGAAACTTTAGCTGGAATTTCCTCTTCTAAATATAACATTTCAGTTGATCAAATCAAAATAGGAATAATATAATGATTTCACATTGATTCTATTTTAAATTTTGGAGCTAGCATTGAAATAATTTTCAATAAATAACTTTCTTTTTCCAAAATAAGAGAATACATTTCTTCTAAATATTTTTTATCTAAATCAAAATCAAATATTTCTGTATAAAAAATATTATCAAATTCAGAATTATTTATTTTACAAAAAGTAGTTGCATAAATTTTTTGATACAAATATTTTCTAGTTTTTTTTCTATTATTTGTTTTAACACCATTATTTCAGGCTAAAACAGTTTTATCTTCAGGCATATTATTTTTTAAAGAGCAATATAAATTAAACACAAAAAAAGATGTTTTAGAAAAACATCTCTACAAGTAGAGACCTTTCTCTGAAAGGTCTTTTTTTTAATAATCTAGTTTTTTATATTCTAGTAGTAGTTTGTTTTTTTACTTTTTTAGCAATAACTTGTCTACCTTTATATATACCATTTTCATCAGCAAAATGAGCTAAACCATTTCCTTCAGCATTTAACATAACTCTATTTTTTAATTTAAGAGCAGTTAATTTCATCCAATTAGTTGTTCTTGTTTTACTTCTTGACTTAGAATGTTTTTTCTTTGGACCAAAAGCCATAATCTTTATAATTAGTAATTAATATTTTACAAGCAGATTTTATAAAAAAATTTTATAATTGCAAATTATTTTTTGAGTTTTTTAAACTTAATTCTTTATTTAATTCATAAGTTTCTTTTGCTGTTAGAATTTTAATATTTTCTAACTTCATTTTAGCTTTTACATTGAGAAGATGTTATGAATAAAGATGATAATTCAATATAAAATAATTCTTTTCACTTTCATTTTGTTTTTTTCATTTTTTTACTATACTTGTACCAT
>CAZSQW010000055.1:2068-5668 GCA_964609055.1 uncultured Candidatus Peribacteria bacterium | reverse complement strand
ATCTGCCTTCCAAGCAGAGGGTTGTGAGTTCGAGTCTCATTACCCGCTCCATTTATAACAAAAACGGAAATTGGCGCAATTGGCTAGCGCACACGCTTTGGGAGCGTGGGGTTGCAGGTTCAAGTCCTGCATTTCCGACCATTTTAAAAAACTTAAAATTAAATTTGCAAAAAATATTATATAAATATAATTCACTTACTTAAAAGAAGTTTTAAGGGCGTATAGCTCAGTTGGTTAGAGCGCACGACTGATAATCGTGAGGTCGGTGGTTCAAATCCACCTATGCCCACCATGATAAATACAGTAAGTTTTTTAGTGCAATGTTGCTAAAAGTCTTAATAATAAACAAAAAATACCTTATCTTAATAGATAGGGTATTTTTATTAATAATTTTTAAAATTAACTATATTCAACTATTCAAATATAAATTATATATTTTAAATTCTCATTTTTTGTTTATACTTTATTTTTATTTAAAAATGTTTCTAATATAATTTGAGCAGAAATATCATCTTTTTTATTTTTTGTATTATTTATTCACATTTCCTTTAAAATAAAATCTGCTTCAAAGCTTGTAAATCTTTCATCAATTCAAACTACTTTCATTTTAGAAAACAATTCTTCAACATTTTTTATAAATTTTTTTGTTTTATCTAATTGTTTTAAGTTTTTTCAAAATAAGTCATAAGGTAATCATATCACAATTGTATCACATTGATATTCTCTACAATATTTTTTAATAACAGACATTATTTTAACTCTAGGACAAATTTCTTTAGCTATACTAAAACCTGCAACTTCTACAGCTACTCAACATCTTTTATCTCAATAATCAATTCATAGTGCTGTCATTATTCAGCATTTACATTAGCAATTATTTTAGCCATAGAATCTTTTCCTAGTTTTATAAAAATTTGACTTTCACCTATTTTTTTAATATGACCATTTGGAAGTTCAATATGTTTTTTAGTTAATTTTATTTTAAATTTATTTTTAACTTCTCTTATTATATCTTTTTCACCTATTCAACCAAAAACTTTTCAATTTGTACCAGTTTTTAATTTAAAATTAATAATTTTTCAATTAAGTTCTTCAGATATTTTATGTCTATTTTCTAATAATTCCCTATTATGTTTATCTTTAGATTTTAATTCTTGTTTTAATTTCATTTCAGCCTGTGGAGTTAATTCTATAGCTTTACCTTGTGGAATTAAAAAATTAATAGCATATCCTGACTTTACATCTTTCACATCACCTGGATGTCCAACATTTACAACTAATTCTTTAAATAATACTTTCATTTTTTTTTATTAATTTTTATTTATCATCTTTCAATTCTTCAATTGAAATTTCATATCAAGTCAATTGAGAAGCCAAATTTACATTTAAACCATTTTTTCAAACAGCTCTAGCTCTTTCTCATTCTGCAATATAAGCTATAACACTACCTTCTTCTTCATTAACATCAACAGTCACAACAGTAGCAGGAGACAATGATTTTTTAATAACAAGAGAAACATCATCACTATTTGGTATAATATCAATTTTTTCTCAACCAATTTCATCCATTACAGCTTTTACTCTAATACCTTTTTGTCCAATAAGAGTTCAAACTGGATCTATTTCATCAAAAGTTGAAGAAACAAGTATCTTTGTTTTTACTCATGGAACTCTTACAACTCTATCTATTTCTACAACTCATTCTTCAATTTCTGGAGCATGTTCAGCAAAAATTAGAGGAACTATTTCTTTTCTTTTTCTTGAAAGAATTACTTTAGGAGATGAATTTTCTTCATTTAAAACTTCAGCAATATATAAATAATATCTTTGTTGAGGTATATAAGAATCCCTAGAAACTTGTTCTGATTTAGGCAAAACTACTTGATTACCTTGATAATCAAAAATAACTTTTCCACCCTCAACTATATCAATTTTAACATTAATTAAAGTTCCTTCTTTTCATTTAAATAATTCATAAATTTTTTCTTTTTCACTATCACCTAATTTTTGAATAATTACTTGTCTAGCTGCTTGAGATGCTATTCTACCAAAACTTTCACCTCAATCTTTCATAACTTCTTCAGTCATATCTAATTCAATAACATCTCATTCTTCAAAATTTGAAGCATCTTCTCATAATTCTTCAAAACTTATTTCCAAACCAGGATTTTCAACTTTTTTTACAACTATTTTTTCAACCTCTATTTCAATTTGATATTTTTCAAAATCAAGATTTATATTTACAATTTCATCTTTATATTGTGAATAATCTTTTTTATAAGCTGTTTTTAAAGCAGATTCAATAATCTCTTTAATTTTATTTTCAGGTATTTTTTTTTCTTCAGAAATCATTTTTATTCCTGCCTCAATAGCTTTTAAATCTAACATTTTTTATTTTTAATAATTTATTATATAAAGAAAACGAGAATTCTTAAAAAGAAAACCCGTTTATTTAACTAATTAATAGTTTATATATTTTTTATTTTTTTGCAAAAGTTTTTAGATGTTTTGTTATGATTATTATTACAAATTCCAAATTAAATATGACATATAACTTAAATATATTAATAATAAAATTGCTCAAGATTTTTTATTTATTTGAAATTTTTCTTTTGATATAAATAGTATAAATAAAATTATAAATGTTATAAAAATATTAAAATAAGCATCTCTTTCTACTCAAGAATAAGCTTCAAGTGGTATAATTGTACCTGTTGCTCATAAAATCCATAAAGAATTAAAAATATTTGATCATATTATTCAACCTATTGCCATATCTGTATTTTTTTTCAAAGCTGCTGTAATACTTGCTGCTAATTCAGGTAAACTTGTTCATATTGCTACAATAGTAATTCATATAAAAGAATTTGGAACATTAAATGATTCTGCTATTCATACAGCTCAATCTACAATTAATTTTCATCATAAAACTAATCAAATTAATCATCATAATGTAAATGCCCAAGATTTTCATTTAGATAATTTTGCTGCACTTTCTTCTAATTTATCTTTATTTTGAATTATATGTTTAGACTTAGTTGCTTGTCTAAAAACATAATATAAAAATACTAGAAAAAACATTATAAGTACAAGAGCATCTGGTCTTGTAATTTCTTGATTTGGCTCAAAAATAACTAATAATACAAATAATATTGAAGCAGCTAACATAAAAGGTATTTCCTTAAAAACAGTGTCTTTTGGAGCTGTAATAGGATAAATCAAAGCAGTGATTCATAAAATTAAAAGTAAATTAGAAATATTACTTCATATAACGTTAGATACAGCTAAATCGGCTTTTCATTCAAAAGCTGATATCATACTTGTCACTAACTCTGGAGCACTTGTACCAAAAGCTACAACTGTTAAACCAATAATTAGATTAGAAACTCAAAAAGTTTTAGCTAAAGAACTTGCTCATTCAACCATATAATCTGCTCATTTTATAAGCAAAATAAATCAAATAATTATATATATATAGTCCATTTATTTTTATTTATTTATTAATATTTTTTGTATAGTATCTATTTTTTTATTTTAGTAAAATTTTTTTGATTTTTTTAAAAAAGTAATATACTAGAATTCATAAAATTAAATTAAAAA
>CAZSQW010000055.1:0-1968 GCA_964609055.1 uncultured Candidatus Peribacteria bacterium | reverse complement strand
TTTTTGATTTTTTTAAAAAAGTAATATACTAGAATTCATAAAATTAAATTAAAAATTAAATTAAAAAATTAAAAAATGTTTAAAGCTAATATAATCTCTATAGAAAAATATTGAAAATCAAAAAATATAACAAAAAATATAAATCTTTGAAATAACTTAGATTTATTTATTAGTGCTAGTGGTAATAATGAAGCTTTTTTAAATTATCTTTTAAATAAAATTCTTGATTATACAATTGGAAGAATTTCTATAAATAATACTTATAAAGATTTTTCTCAATCTCTAGAATTAATAAACTCTATTTTGAAAGCAGGATATAGTGAAAATAAAGATGAAAAAATTAATATGACCATTTGAGTTTTAAATGATAAAGAATTACTTTTTTCTAATATATGAAAAAGCTCTTGTTATTTAGTTAAAAAATCAAATGTTATTGAACTAACTGATAAAAGAGATCTAAAAAAAGAATTTAGCTTTATATCTAATTGAAAATTAGAAGATAAAGATATTATAATAATGTCTTCTAAAAGACTTCTAAATTTTTTATCTGAAAGTGATTTTATAGATTCATATAATACAAAAATTGGAAATTTTAATTCTTCTATAAAAGAAATTTTAAGTGAAGAAAAAATTGAAAAAAACATTTCAATATTATCTATAATATATAAAAAGAAAAGAAAAGAAAATAAGAAAATATTAATATTTAAAAATACTTTATTAAAAATATGGGATACAAATTTTTCAAAAAGAATATATGCATTATACCTTATTTGTTATGATAAATTCTTCAAAAAAGAAAAAATGATAAAAAATATTCTATTTTTTATATCTATAACTATAATTCTAATTCTATTATTTAAAATAATATGAAATACTGTACAAAATAATAATGAATCTGAAACAAATAAAATTCAAGAAATTAAATTAGAAGAAGCTAAAGTCACTTTAAGAATTGCAAGTCAAAGTATTTCAAATAAAGATATTTATGAACTTAATATCAAAAAAACTAGAGAAATAATTAAAGATTTAGAGAAAAAAGACTTATTTATAGAAGATATAAAACTTTTAAAGGAAAAAATTATTAAATTAAATAAATCTTTTTTATGAATTGAAACTTTTATAGAATCAGATATAAATAGAATAATTAAAATAGATAATCAAAATGCAGTCAAAATAGTTGAATTAAACAAAAAAATATATATTATTTGAAAAAATTATATTACATGACCTATAATAAAATGAATTACTCCTAAAAAACATATATTTAATGATTTAAAAAATGATGCTTTTATAGATGCTACTAATCTTACTAATAAAATTGCATTAGTGACAGAAAAATGAAAAATAGTACTTTTTTCTACAAATGGTAGCTTTAAATTTTCTGATGTAATATGACAAGAAAAATGGATACAATCAAATACTATAAATTCTTTTAATTCAAATATTTATTTACTTTCAAAAAAAGAAAATCAAATATTTAAACATAAGAGATCAGGAAATAATTTTACAAAAGGTTCTCCATATCTAAAAAAACAAGATAAAAATACTATAAAAGAAATAGTTGATATTGCTATTGATTGATGATTTTATATATTAAAAAAAGATCTATGAATAATAAAATTTTTTGCCAATCCAATATATAGAGTAGAAAATTTAATTTTAAATTGATTTCCTGCAAATTATAAAATAGAAACAGATGATTATGCCTTAAAAATAAAAACTAGAAAAGAATTGATTTATGTTTATATATTATTAAATGACAAAATTTTTATTGCTGAACCTAATTCTAGAAAACAGCAAAATACAAAAAGTTTGAAATATTTATGACAAATTGAATGACAAGAAAATAAAATCATAGATTTTTATATAAAACATGATTGAGAACTAAATATTCTAACTAAAACTTGAATATATAGAATTCTTTTTGAAAAAAATGATTGAAAAATAATAATCAGATAAAAAAAATCT
>CAZSQW010000054.1:2903-5725 GCA_964609055.1 uncultured Candidatus Peribacteria bacterium | reverse complement strand
AAAAAAATTTGCTTTCTTTTATAATTAAAATAAACTTGTCTTGCTTGATTTAAAAAACATCAAGAGAAAATGGAAGAGAATAGGCTCGTTATAACCGTTTCAGCAACCTGCACTAGTCAAAGAAGTAAGGTGCTAATTCCTACCTAAAATATTTTTAGGAAAGATTATTTTTTTATTATAAAATTATGAGTTATATTATAACTTCAGAATCTGTGACTTCAGGTCATCCAGATAAAGTTTGTGACCAAATTAGTGATGCTATTTTAGATGCTTGTTTAGCTTGAGATTCAGAATCAAGAGTTGCTTGTGAATGTTTAGTTACTACTGGAACTGTTATTGTAAGTGGTGAAATTACTACAAATACTTGGGTAAATTTTGCTGATATTGCAAGAAAAACTATAAAAGAAATTTGATATGATTCTGAGGAGGCTTGTTTTTCAGCTGATGATGTTTCTGTTCAAATTTTGATAAATTCTCAAAGTCCAGACATAGCTCAATGAGTAGATACAGGTGGTGCTTGAGATCAATGAATTATGTATGGTTATGCTACAAATGAAACACCAAATTATCTACCTGCTCCAATTAGTTATGCTCATAAATTATCTAGAAGACTTACAGAGGTTAGAGAAGAAAAAATATTAGATTATTTACTTCCAGATGGTAAAACACAAGTAAGTGTAGAATATGATGATAATCATAATGTTGTTAGAATAGATACAATTGTTATTTCTAATCAACATAAAGAAAGTGTTTCAAATGAAAAATTAAGAGAAGAAATTAAAAAAGAAGTTATAGATTTTTGTTTATGAGATTTAATAGATGATAAAACAATTATTCATATAAACCCAACAGGTAGATTTGTTTTAGGTTGACCAAAATGAGATGCAGGTTTAACTGGTAGAAAAATAATTATTGATACTTATGGTTGAGTTGGAAGACATTGAGGTGGTGCATTTTCTGGAAAAGATCCTTCAAAAGTAGATAGAAGTTGAGCTTATATTGCAAGATATTTAGCTAAAAATATTGTAGCTTCTGGAGTTTGTTCAAAATGTGAAATTCAATTAAGTTATGCTATTTGAGTAGTTCAACCAGTTTCTATAAATGTTGAATGTTTTGGTACTGAAAAAGTTGAAAAACAAAAGATTATAGAAACAGTTAAAAATAATTTTGATTTATCTCAAAACTGAATAATTAATAAATTAGATTTGAAAAAACCTATTTTTAGAAAAACTGCTACTTGAGGACATTTTGGAAGAGATGATGTTTCTTGGGAAGAGCTTGATAGTGTTGATTTATTCAAAGAATTATTGAAATAAAAAAAGTTAGAAAAATTTATTTTTTTTCTTCTAGTTCTAGTCTTTCTACTGCTGAAAATCTTGAGATTATTTTTTTGTTTGTGATATCAATATCATAAATATCTTTTCATACTGATTTGAAGTTTTTTGTGAATTTATTCCATCTTGTTTCAAATCTTCCAAAATCATCACTTAATTTGGATAGCTCAGTTTGGATAACTTGTGCTTGTTTTTGTGTTTCTAGGCTTCTGATAGCATTTGCAATAATTGTTAACATTGCCATTAGAGTTGTTGGTGAAACTATGGAAATATTATTTTTTTGGGCAAATTCTATTATATTTGGATAATATGCATTTATTTCTGCAAAAATTGCTTCAGCTGGGAGAAATAAAAATGCTTGCTCTAAAGTTTCTCATTTTATTATATATTTACTACTTATTTCTATTATTTGCTTTTTTAGTCAAATTACAAATAATTTTTCAGCTTCTTTTCTTTGTGATTCTTCTAAAGATTTATCATTCATTTTTCTATAATTTTCTAGTGGAAACTTTGCATCAATACAAATTAATCATTTAGTTGTTTTTATAACTGCATCTACTTGAGAATTATTAGATTTGAAATGATATTGCATTTGGTATAATTTTTCATTTTTTTCTCCAAAAATATTTTCTAAAATACTTTGTAATTGCACTTCTCCAAAAATTCATCTTGTTTTATTATCTGTTAAAACATTTTGTAGAGAAATAACTTCAGTATTTAATTTATCAATATTTTTTTGAGCTTCATCTATTTTTGCTAATCTTGAAATTATAGATTCAAAAGTTTTATTTGTTTTTTCAAAACCAGACTCTAGTTTTTTATCTACTTTATCAGATATTTGTTCTAAATTATTTTTTAATTTATTATCAGATTTTTCAAGAAAATTTTCCAAATTTTTAATCAAATTAATTTCAGAATCTTTATTTTTTTCTATAATTTTATTAAACTTAGAATTTATTTTTTCATTAATATTTCAGCTAAAAGTTCAGAATTCTCTTAAAACTTCTTTCAAAAAAGTAAGATTAGAGTTTTTATTTTCTAAAATTAATTTATTTATATATTCTCCAATTTTATCTTTATTATTTTGTGTTTTTACAAAAAAAATTTTAAAAGTAATTATTAATAATAAAATAATAATTACTACTAAAAATAGTATTATAAGCTGTATATTTGTCATATTTTTGTAAATTTAAAAATTAATCATTAGAACTTATATGTGTATTATATCTATAATTATATAATTTATTTAATATAATACAAATATTAGACTTTTTTCTTTAATTTAAAAGCAAATTTTTAATCCATTCATAAAAGTGCTATTAATTTTTTATTTTTATTTTATATTTTAAAATTTGCGTTTAGTATAAAAAAATATATAATTAATTTTATTACTTATATTAATAAAAAAATATTATGAAAATATTAGTGTTATTAACATTTTTTTTACTATTAGCTTCTTGTGGAACAGTAGAAAAAGAAGAAGAAAAA
>CAZSQW010000054.1:0-2803 GCA_964609055.1 uncultured Candidatus Peribacteria bacterium | reverse complement strand
AAAAAATAAAGTAGAAGAACTAGAAGAAAAAGAAGAAAAAACAGGAGAAGAAAAAACAGGAGAAGTAAAAGAAGAAATTTCTGTTGAAGAACAAAAAAAATTAGAAGAAGAATGAATGAGACTTTTTGAAGAATTATTATGAGGTGAAGAAGAATTTAATTCAGCTATAGAAAAATTAGAAAAATAAAATATGTTGATAATAAAACAAATAAGTGAAAAAATAAAAAAATCAGAAGAAATTTCTCCTTTTTTGTTTACTGGACAAAATACTGAATTATTAAACTCAAAAGTTGAAGAAATTATTCTTGAACTTTTTTGAGAATTTGAAATTCCAAAAGTTAATTTAATAAAATTAGAAGATAATTGAGAAAATATAAAAATAGCTGAAATTAAAGAATTTATAAAAAAATGAAACTTATGAACTCCTTATAGATTTCAAGTATTTTTTATAGAAAATGTATCAAGATTAACTTTACAATCAGCTAATTCTTGTTTGAAATTTTTTGAAGAACCTTGAATACAAAATATTATTTTTATGACAAATAGTTGAGAAAATTGAATTTTGGAGACTATTTTATCAAGAGTACAAATTATTAATTTCAACAAGGTGGCTTTAGCTACTTGAAAAGAACAAAATACTTTCTATTTTAATTTGCTTGATAATTATCTTGAAAAAAGAAATAGTGAAATATTTTCATATTTTTTTAGAAATAAACTAGAAAAAGAAGAATTATTAGATTTTTTAAAAAATTTAATACTTTATGCTAAAAAAAATTTAGTTTTTTTGAATTTAATTGAAGAAATAGATGAAGATATTAATTTGATAAAAAAAAATAATGTGAATGTAAAGAATATTGTTGATAAATATTTAATGAAAATATAAGTGAGAATATAATAAATTTATAGACATTTTTTAAATTATAAAATTATGAAAAAAGAAAAAATAAATTATTTAGAAAAAAATAATAATGAAAAAGTTATTGAATATAAAATTTGTAAATATTCAGGTGAAAATTTTCCTATTTTTGAAAAGGATTTAGAATTAATAGAAAAGATTTCTCCAGTAATTGCCTGAAAAAAATTTATTTATTCAATTCCTGAAATTTCTCCAAAAATAAGACAAATTATGAGACTAGCTTTTAGAAATGAAAGAAAATTATATAATATTGAAATAAATTGAAAAAAACTTATTTCAACAGTTCATCTTGAAATGAGAAAAAATATTTTGGAAACTAATAGTTTTTTTGATACAGATTTTTCTAAAACTAATATTGAAAATATAGATGATTTTTATAAGGATTTTGAAAAACTTTTACATAAAGTTCCATATATTGATAGACTTTTAATTAATGCAGAAAATTCACCTTATGTTAATCAAGAAGCTAATCCTAAAAATTGTCATTTAGTTTCTGGTTGAGTGGATAATGAAGATTGTATGTATTCTTGATTTTTAGAAAAGTGTCAAGATATGATAGATTGCTATTCTTGTAGTGATAATTCAAATAATTCTTATGAATCAATAAGAGTTTTTAATTCTAGTAAAATCTTTTTTTCTCAAGATATAAAGGATTCTTATAATATTTATTTTTCAAGAGAAATTATTAATTGAAAAAATATTATTTTTTGATTTGATATAACTTCTTGAGAATATATTTATAAAGATAAGCAATATACAAAAGAAAAGTGGGAAGAAATTTATAAAGATTTTGAAAAAAAATTAAAAACAAATTCTTGATTAGAAGAGTTAAAAAAAGAATATGAAGAATTTTTGAAATCCAAAAAATTAAGATGACAATTAAATACAAATTCAGAAAATACTATTTGAGCAATGTTTATGAATGCAAAAGATATTTTTAGTTGAATAACAGTAAATAATTCAGAAAATCTTAGATATTGAGCTATAAATAATAATGTAAAAAATTCAATGGATTTGGAGTCTTATTGGCAATGAGAAAAATTATTTAATGTTTCAAGTGGTTATGATAATCAAAATACTTGTGCAGTAACTACTCATTCTTGGGCAAGTTATAACACTTTTTATAGTTTATATGTTTGAAATTCAAATAATTGTTTTGGATGTTTTTGACTTAAAAATAAAGAATATTGTATTTTAAATAAGCAATATTCAAAAGAAGAATGGGAAGAAAAAGTTGTAAAAATTATAGAAGAAAAACAAAAAAATAAAACTTGGGGAGAATTTATTTATCCTAAATTTTCTTCTTTCCCATACAATGATACAGTTGCAATGGAATATTTTCCACCTAAAAAAGTAGTTTTTATAAAAGATAATAAAATTCTAAATACAAAAAAGATTTCAGAAAACTGAGTTTGAATTATTTATGTTTTAGAACCAGAAAAATTTATATCAAAAGCAGTTTTTGATTTTGGTTGAGAAGAAAAAATGGAAATATTTTATAGAACAAAAGAACAAGAAATTAATATTCCTGAATGAATTGAGGTAGTTTTTACTAAAGATTTAGCTAATAATTTAGATGAAATTTGAGATGAAATTTTAAATAAAGCAATTATTTGTGAAGTTTCAAATAGACCTTTTAGAATTTCAAAAAAAGAATTAGATTTTTACAAAAAACACTGAATTTCACTTCCAAGAATTCACTATGATATTAGACATTTAAATAGATTAAACTTTTTACCTAAGAGAGTTATTTCAATGAAAAAATGTGAAGTTTGTAAACAAGATAAATTAACTAATTATCCAGATTACAAAAATATCTGTGAGGACTGTTATAATAAAAAATAAATGCAAAAAACAATTAAAAAAATACTTTGAAGTTATATAAAA
>CAZSQW010000053.1:1531-5726 GCA_964609055.1 uncultured Candidatus Peribacteria bacterium | reverse complement strand
TGGTACTAATGCTGGTGTCTTTACTTTGCACTTGAATTGGACTTCTACTCATTCTAATAGGCGTGTGGGCTTCCGTTGTGTAACCTTTTAATGTTTACTAAAAAATAATATGGGGTTAATGTAAAATAAGTGTGCTGAAAAGCACTCTTTTTTATTTAAATTTAGTTATTTTTTTTATTTTAGAAGAAATATCTCATTTTTCATTTATTATCACATTATATCACATTATTTTTATAAAATCATTATAAGAGTCATTCACAGGATTTAAAAATATCTTTTTATTATTATCAATTCATGATAAAGTATATACAATATAATAATCTTCTTCATTATTAATAAACATTATATATCAATTTGTTTTAAAATTAAAATTATATATATCTGTAGAACCAGAGTTACTATTTAAAGAAAGATTATTTCATATTTGTTCTATATATCAACTTCCAGTTATAGAACCAGTATAATTATTTAATTTTCTTATTTCTCTAAAAAGAGTATACTTTTCTTTATCATATTCTATGATATTTAATGTTCAAGTATTAGAAAGATTTAAATATAATTTTCAATTTTCAACATTTCATAAATTAATTCTAGTACTTCATGTATTATTGATATTTTCTTCTATAAACTTTTCTATTATTTCATTATTCCAAAATATATTTGTGCTAGTATTAGGTGTAATAAGTCATACTAAATTTAACCTAGAATAATCATCATTATCCTCAAATCATAATGGATAATCAAGTGTTCAGCTATTAGTATAAACATAATTATCATCATTACAATTATCATCTATTCAATCACTAGAAAGTGTAGTTCAACTATTTCATTCTACTAAAAAATTTCAATCTACTTGTATTCTACAAGTAATATTAGTTCCACTTCAACTATGATTATCAATAAATCATGATCAATCAGAATTGGTACTTTTTATAATTTTGAAAGTTTGATTAGTAAAAGTTTTAATATTATTTATTAATTGTATATCTAATAAATAATTATTATGATTGAAAATTAATGTAGATGAATTTTTCATAACAATAATTCCTAATATAACAGAAATTAAAGTTAATATAATTGTATAAATTAATATTGTAGCTTTTTTATTATTTTTCATATTTTAATTAAAATGTTAATATAAAATTATATAAATTCTTTTTTTTAACTTCATTATATTTTTGTAATAATGAAGTTTTACTATAATTAATATAAGTAGAAAAAAATAATTCTAATATTTCTCAATTATTATAAGGAGTGACTTGAAAATCTTTCAATATTACTCATCTAAAAATTTTATCTAAATGAAAAATATAATTATATACATTATTTGGTGTAGTTTCTAAATCTATTAATTCTAAATTACTAATTTTTCTATAAGCAAAATATTTTTCTCAAATATTCTCTACATTATTATTACTATCAATTTTTAAAGTTTCTAAATCAATTTGAGCAAAAATATATCATGATTTATTAACTGCTCAAGAATGTGATTTAAATAATAAAATATCAGATCAACTTCACTTAATATTATCAATTAAAACAATTCAAGATAGATATTTTTCATTTATTTTATCTATTTTATTTTTAATATCATTAATTACAATTAATGAATTAGTTTTTTTATTAGAATTATTTATTTCAAAATATATTTTTGAAATAAATATTGTAAGAGGTACTATTACTATAACAGTTATAGTAATAGTAATAATTAATTCTACTAATGTAAATGCTTTATTTTTTTTAAACATATTTTTTTATTTAATATCTATTTTATTATATTAATAATAATAGAAAATAAAACTTTATTTTTAGTTATTTTTTTATATAATATTTATAAATAAATTTTTATCTATAATTTTTATGTATAATAAAAAATGAGAATCTCTAGCTTGAGTTATTATATGAGTTTTCATACTAACTTTTGTACTTTTATGAATTTGAACATTAATTTGAAATTCTCAAAAAATTATACAAAAATATGAAATTAAATCTAAACTTAATTTTCTTACAAATAATTCATATCAAATTATTAATAAATTAGATATTTCTTTAATACCAGATCAGGAAGTATTTTATATATATAAAAATATTAGCTTAAATGCTTTTGAAATAAAAATATGAGAGCCATTTTCAGAATATAAATATATAAATGAATTTTGAGAAAAAGTTTCTAATCCAGAAGAATATAATTGAATTTTATTCTTAAGATTTTTTTACCTTAAAAAAATAACAGAAAACTGAAAAGAGAAAATTGCTATAAAATGAATAATTAGAGAAGTTAAAAAATAGATTAAAATCTATATTTTTTTTTGCTTTTAAAAATATATCTTTATAATAAGAAAAAAATTTACAAATTAATTATTATAAATATGCAAATAGGTATTGTTGGTCTACCAAATGTTGGAAAAAGTACTCTTTTTAATGCTTTGACTAAAAATTACAGTGCTGATGCTCAAAATTTTCCATTTTGTACAATAGAACCAAATACTGGTATTGTAGTTGTAAATGACCCAAGACTTGAACAAATTAGAGAAGTTATTGGTGGAGAAAAAATAGTTCCTGCTAATTGTGAATTTATTGATATTGCTGGTATTGTTGAATGAGCTAGTAAATGAGAAGGACTTTGAAATAAATTTTTAGCTAATATTAGACAAGCTGATGCTATTTTACAAGTTGTAAGAGTTTTTGAAGATGGAGATATTATCCATGTAAACTGAAAAGTTGACCCAAAATTTGATATTGAAGTAATTAATGCTGAATTAATTATGGCAGATATTGAAACAGTTGAAAAAAGATTATTATCTGATAGAAAAAAAGCTAAATCTGATAAAAAAATGCAAGTAGTAGTTGAAGGTTATGAAAAAATATTAGCAGAATTAAATGAAGGAAAACTAGTTTCAAATATGTGATTATCTGAAGAAGAATTAGAAAATATTTATGACCTACATTTACTTACAAATAAACAATTTGTTTATGCTTGTAATGTATCTGAAGATATGATGGATACTCCAGAATCTGAATTACAAAAGATTTTATGACTAGACACTAATCAAAAAGTTATAGCAATTTGTGCTAAATTAGAATCTGATATGGTTGAGATGTCAGTTGAAGAAAAAACTGAATTTTTAGAAGAAATGGAACTAAAAACTACTGGACTTGATGATTTAATAAAAGCAAGTTATGATGCACTTGGATTAATGTATTATTTTACAGCTTGAGTTCAAGAAGTAAGAGCTTGGACAATTCATAAATGAGATACTGCACCTAAAGCAGCTGGAGCAATTCATACAGATTTTGAAAAATGATTTATCAAAGCTGATAAAGTAAACTGGATAGATTTAGTTGAATGTTGAGGTTGGAGTTGAGCAAGAGATAATTGAAAAGTTAGTTTAGAATGAAAAGAATATATTGTAGCAGATTGAGATGTATTATTATTTAAGTTTAGTAATTAAAAAAATAAATTCTATATTTAATAGAATTTATTTTTTTGTTCACTTTTTTTACATACCTGCTGGTAAATTCATTCACATACTTCACATAACTCATTGCATTTTTTCAGCTGCAATTTCTTGAGATTTTTTAACTCATTTATTAATAGAAGTTTGAATTGCTTCTTCTAATGCAACTTTTTGAGAAGGAGATAATCCAGGAATTAAATCATTTGTTTCAAAATCTACTTTTACAACTTTCATTTCTCAATTAATTGAAACAACTAAACCTTTATGTTCTGCTTCAATTATTGTATTTGCTAATTCTTTTTTAATTTTCATTGCTTCTTGTTGTAATTTCATCATTTCACCTGCTTTTGAAAAATCCATATTTGATTATTTAATTAGTAAAAATATTATAAATTTTAAAATAAATAATTTTAAAATTTAACTATCAAATTATATTTATTTATTTTAAAATGCAAATTTTTTGCATTTTAAAATAATATATGATAATCTATTAATATAATATATTTTTAATTTAAATAAAATGCCTAAAAAAGAAGAAGAAGAAGAATTATTATTAATAATGAATGATGATAATGAAAAAAAGGAAAATGAAATAAAAGATAATATAACAAATGATGTAATAATTGATGAAAATATTATTTCTTTTTGAAAAACTATAGATGATAGTAATGAAGAAAATGAATTTTCTTTTGATTTATGAGATACAGATAAAATTGAAATTAAAGAAGAAACTGAAA
>CAZSQW010000053.1:0-1431 GCA_964609055.1 uncultured Candidatus Peribacteria bacterium | reverse complement strand
TGAATCAAATATTGATATTAATACTATATTAGAAAATACAATAATAAAATTAACTCAAAGAAGAGAGAAGATTGAAACAATAAAAAATCAAACTACTTCAGAAATTGAAATACTTAATTGAAAGATAAAAAAATTACAAGAAAGTGTTAAAGATAATAAATCAGAAATTAGAAATTATGATAAAGAAACTTCTAAAATTAATGAAAATGTAGAAAGTTTAAAAAAGATGAAAATGAAATAGGATACCCCATAAAGGATACTACATAAATATTGTAGGGATACCCCTTGTGGGTATCCTGTTTTTATTTGTGGGTATTCTGTTTTTATTAGGGATACCCACAAGGGGTATCCTGTTTTTATTTTGTAAACTTTTCCAATAAATTAACCAAATTCCATTCTTTTTTTATTCATTTATACATAGAATTAACTGAAGGAGTTCCTGAGGCTAATAAAATATTTAATTTTGGATTTAATTCTAACATTTTTTCTAAAATTTCTTTTGTTTTATATCTTGGTGATTTATCAGAATTATAGCTATTATCATGCTCTTCATCCATAATAATTAATCATAAATCAGAATATGGATAAAAAATTGAACTTCTAGTTCAAATAATTATTTTTGCTTTTCCAGAATAAATTTCTGCAAAATATTTAGCTTTTTGTCAATCTGTGATACTAGAATTAATAATTATAACATTTTCTTCTCAAAATGTTTTTTTTATTTTTTCTCAAATTTGATTATTTAAAATAATTTCAGGAATTAATAATAAACTTTGCTTATTATTTTCTAAATTATCTAATATTAATTTAATATAAATTTCTGTTTTTCAAGAACCAGTAATTCAGTATAATAAATTGATTTTTTTACAATCGGTACCGGTACCTAAAATTCATTTTTTAATTTTAGGTACCGGTACCATTCTTTCCTTTATTTCTAAATATGCTTTTTCTTGTTTTTCTGAAAATTTATTTAGTTTTTTTTCAACAGAGGGCTTTAGCCCTTTGATATTTTCCAAAGGGGTAAAATCTTCTCTTGACAAGCTGTTTAAAAATTTTTCATTTAAACTAAATATTTTTTTTCTAATAATATTTGGAAAAAATAAATTAATAGAATTATGAATTTGTGTGAAATAATAGTTTGAAATAAATTGTGCTAACTCTATATTATTTTTTGAAATAAATTGTGTTTCAGTAACTATTCCTATAATAGATCTTATTTTATCTTCTGTAACTCTAATTTTATTTTTATTACAAAATTTTTCTAAATCTTCAACTATCTCCAAAACTATAGAGTTTTCTATTTTTGTAGAAATTGGACATTCAACTATAATTCCCTGTTTTATTTGTGAAACCAAAAAATCTGGGACAAAATATAAAAGCCCTAATGTATCAAAAGTTTTGGTGAATGGAGAAGTTAAAATGTACATTTAT
>CAZSQW010000052.1:3397-5802 GCA_964609055.1 uncultured Candidatus Peribacteria bacterium | reverse complement strand
GTAATAGTTATAATTTAGATAAATATTTATTTGAGTGAACAATGGTTAGCCCTCACTTAGTCTCTCCCAAAGGGAGAGAAATAGCAACAGATTTGTGAAATAAAGAAGAATTAATTAAAGTTTTATATTTAGAAAAATTAGAAAAAATTAAACATTTTTTAAAATGAAATTATAAAGAAATAATTTCTGATTTAAGAGAGAAAATGATGGAATTAGCAATGAATCATGAATTTGAAAGAGCAGATGTTATCAAAAAACAAATTGAAAGTATAGAAACATTAAATGAAAAACAAATTGTAAGAGAATGAGTTATTTGAGATTTTGATATAATTAATTATTTGGAAAAATTTGATAAAACTTTTATCTGAATAATTAAAATAAGAAATTCTAAAATTATAGAATTTTCTCCTTATGAAATAGAAAATAATTTAGAAGAAAATATAGATATTATTCTGGAAAACTTTATAAAAAACAACTTAATAAATAAAATATTAGCTGATCCTGATTCTAAAAAACAAATAATTATTTGTTCTAAAAATATTAAATTAACTGAACAAATATTCTCTAAAATTAGAATAGAAAATCCTAAAAAATGAACAAAAAATGATTTATTAAAAATGTGTTATAAAAACATTTATGAATTTGCATACAAAAAACATATTGCCAGTTTATCTACAAAATGATTTACTAAACAAAATATGAAAAATCTTCTTCATATTTTATGATATTCAAGAATAAATAAAAATATTATTTTTGAATGTAATGATATTTCTCACCTTTCTGGAACTCATACAGTTGCCAGCAGAAGTGTTATTGAAGACTGAAAAACAGCTAATTCAAAGTATAAAAAATTTAAAATAAAAAACCTTGAAGAATGAAAAATTGATGATTTTAATTCTATGAGAGAAATTATGGAAAGAAGAATTTTAGAAATTGAAAAACTAAATTTTATTCCTGATTTGATAATTATTGATTGATGAAAATGACAATTATCTAGTGTAGTTGAAATTTTAAATAAAACAAATTTAAAAGATAAATTGCAGTTAGTTGGATTAGCAAAAAAAGAAGAAATATTATATAAATTAAACAACTGAGAGTTTGAAGAGATAATTTTAAAAAAAGATTCTGCAGAATTAAGATTATTGCAAAAAATAAGAGATGAAGCTCATAGATTTGCAATAACTTTTAACAGAGATTCTAGAAGTAAAGCAAGCAAAAAAAATATTTTAGAAAGTTTGCCTTGAATAGGAATAATCACTAGAAAAAAAATATTAAAAAAATATTGAAGTGTAGAAAATCTGTCTAAAATAAATAAAAATGAATTAAAAAACTTTTTATGAAAAAAAGTTTTTGAAATTTTGGAGGAACATTGATTAATTTAATTTGCAAAAAACATAAAAATAGTTATTATAAATTATAATAACATTTATAAAAATATTATGCCTAAAAAAAATAAAATAAAAAAACAGTTTAAAAATGAAGAAGTAAAAGTCTTTAAACAATTTAAAAAACAAAAGATTTTAAATCAAATTTCTTTTGTTTTAGCAGCTCTAATTGTAGCAGTAGGTATTAATTCATTTGTTTTGAATTGAGAATATGGTGATAAATTAAAAACAAATCTTTTAGAAGCAAATAAAATAACAAAAACTAATATATATGTAGAAAAAAATAATTCTACTATAAAAGTAAGAATTTGAAAAAATATTGATCAGGTAAAAAATATTTCTTTTAGCCTTATTTATAATCCTGAAGAAATAAAGTTGAAAGATATTGTTTCAAAAATTAAGTGATCTACATTAACAAAACTACAAAATGAAAAATGAATAGTGACTTTGATTATTAATTTTGATAAAATCACTCATATTAAAAAATGAGAAAATATAATAGATTTATATATTGATAAAAAAACAGCTAATACTACTCAAAACTTAAATATAATAAATTCTAATTTTACAGATATTACTAATACAAAATATGATTTAACTACTAGTTGAATAACTTTTTAATATGTTATATGATACTCATTGTCATCCTAATTTGGCAAAAAATAAAAACTGAGAAAAAATAATAAATAACTTTTTGAAAGAAAATCCAGAAGGTTTTTTGAATATTATTTGAACAGATTTGGAAAAATCAAAACAAGTATTAAAATTATCTAATAAGTTTGATAGAGCATTTTGTTCAGTTTGAATTCATCCTTGTGATATATGATGATTGGAAGTTAAAAAAACTATTAAAGAGTTAGAAAAATTAATAATTAAAGAAAAATCCCCTATAATCCCCTTTCTTAAAGGGGATGAGAACAATAAAATAGTAGCAATTTGAGAAACTGGTCTTGATTATTATTGGGAAAAAGATAAAAAAGAAGAACAAAAAAAGTTTTTTATAGCTCAAATTAATTTAGC
>CAZSQW010000052.1:0-3297 GCA_964609055.1 uncultured Candidatus Peribacteria bacterium | reverse complement strand
AAAAAGATAAAAAAGAAGAACAAAAAAAGTTTTTTATAGCTCAAATTAATTTAGCAAAAAAATATAATCTTCCAATAATTATTCACAATAGAAAGTCTAAAGATGATATTTTTCAAATATTAGAAAAAACTGATTTTAAAAATTTTATTTTTCATTGTTATTCTGAAAATTTAGAATATGCTCAAAAATTATTAGAATTTGCTCCAAATTGTAAAATAAGTTTTTCTGGAATAGTTACTTTTAAAAATGCAGAAGATATTCAAGAAACTGCTAAAAATATTCCACTAAAAAATATTTTAGTAGAAACAGATTCGCCATATCTTACTCCAAGTCCTTACAGGTGAAAACAAGAAAATGAACCAATTTTTACTAAATATGTTTTAGAAAAAATTATTGAATTAAGAAATGAAAAACCAGAAATTATAGAAAAGCAAATTTTTGAAAATAGTTTGGAGGTGTTTAGAGTAAAGGAACCGGTACCTAGTTACTAATATTAGTAACTAGGTACCGGTTCCAATTTTATTTTTCTTTTTTTTCAAATTCTTTTAAACTACAAAAAGTTTTTTTAAATCATTCAACATCTCAATAATCTGCAAAATGTTCTTCCCAATCATGTGTTCAATGTTTTTTTCCAATATTTTTTATAGGACACCAATATTTTTCAGTTCTACCTGCTATTTCAACAGCATACTGAAAAAGTCAATTTATATAGGAACAATAAAGACAATTTACTTTTTGAATTAGATTAAGATAAGCTAATTCTTTTCTATTAAAAATTATATAGTCATTTCTTTTAACTAAAGGTATTTTATATAATTTTAATGCTGTATATTGATAAATTATAAGAAAAATATCTAATAAAAAAGCTGGAATAAACATCATATAAATAAATGGAATAGAGACTATTTCTAATATTTTTGCAGTAAAAATAGATTCTAAGATAGTTTTTTTATATTTTTTTAATTCATTTTCTTTTCAATAATTCCAAATAATTTTTTTTCATTCTATTTTAAATCCATATTTTTCTTTTGCTTTTCCATATTCTATAAGTAACTCTTCTTTTTTTAACTTAATATCTCCTAAAATTTTATTTATTTTTGATTTCATTATTTTTTTTAAAATGGTACATCTTCAACTGAAATATCATCACTTGTTTTATTTCCTGAAGTATTATTATTTGAAGTAGAATTTTGATTAGCTTCTGGATTATATTCATTAAGTGTAAAATAATGAGTATCTCCATATTGCCCTACTTCCCTTCTTTTACTCATTACCATATTTACATAACCTTTTTCATTAGCATATTGTTGTAATTTTTCAACATTAATTGAAACATTAAAAAATTCTCAAAATTGTCCATTTATAGCTTTACAACTAGTTCAATCAATATATGTTTTTGCCATAATATTTTTATTATTAAATTAAATAAGGAACTAAAATCATCTTGTAGATAATATGATTATATTATATTATTTTATAGTATATTGCAAAATATTTTTTTTTATTTGTTAAAAAGTTTTTTATTTATTTTACATAAAAATAAAATGTTTTCTTTTGTCAGATTTAAAAAATTCTTTTTCATTTGATATAAAGTTTTCTCAAGTTTTTTCTATAGAATCTATAAACATTATTAATTCTAACTTTTTATCTTTACATATTTTTTTAACAAACTTATTAGGACTATAAATTAAAGCTCACTTTAATTTATCTAATTTTATAGTTAATCATTCATCATTTTCAAAATCTTTTGAATAAGATTTTAAAATTAATTCTGAACATACTAGGTTATTATTTCAATAAAAATTAAATATAAAATCATAAGGTATTTGATAAAATCAAAGAGCTTTTTTTATAACTTTTCTAATTTTATTTTCTGAAAATAATGTTCTAGAAACAGCTAAATAATCCTGATTTTTTATAAATTTTTCTATTCTATAAATTTCTACTCATTCAGCTGTAGATTCTATAATATAATGAAAATCATCTTTCAATAAATTTAAAAAGCTATATTGTTTTAAATAATTCTTTTTCAAAAATTTTCATGTTCAAAGATACATAGACATATGTTTCCAAAATCCTGGAATTGTGATATTAGTTGCTTGCCAATTCATTCTTGTTAAAAATATATCTCAAGGCTTAGCTATAGATAAATATTTATCTATATTTTTATTTTTTATTAATCATATTTTTCTTGTAGAAAAACTTATTTTTGAAATAAAAGTTCCAAATATTTTTGAAATATAAAATATTATTTTATACATTCTTTTTTTAAAATAAAAATAAAAATTTCTATAATTTGTTAAAAATCTTCTATTTTTTCAAATATTATTTTTTTCTTTTTTTAACATAATATAATATTTTTTATCTATTTGTGTTTTAAAAATTTCAATAAAAATAACTGGAGTATTTATTAAATTAATAAAATTTGGCTTGTAAATATATTGTGCAATATTATCAAAATCATATTTATAATGTTCTGATAAAAAAATTCTAATAAATTCTTCATGTTTTCAAAAATTTTTTACCAAATCTACTAAAATATTAAAATAAAATATAAGTAAATATCTCTTAATTATCATTTTTTCATAATTAATTATAAAAAAGAATTTTCTATATTTATTATTTTGTATTATTTTTTTTAATTTTTTAAAAAAAATAATATATTTTTTCCATAATAAAAGTAATTCTAGTTTATCTTTTGTATTATAAGCAAAATTATTAGTTTCTAAAATTTTTAATTTTAAAAAATTTTTATTTAATTTTTCATAATTATTTTCTAAAACTTGTATTTCTTTTAAAATTTCCATTATTTATTATTTATAATAATATTTACTTTTTTATCTCAATCTTTCTCTCAACCACTCATTCAACTCACTAATTTTTACTAATTCTTGTTCCATAGAATCTCTATGTCTAACTGTGATATTACCCTCTTCATAATTATTTGAATCTATTGAAATACTAAATGGAACTCAGATTTCATCCATTCTGGCAAATCTTTTTCCTATACTTCCTACTTCATCATATTCACATACAAAATCTTCTGAAAGTTGTGAATAAATTTCTTTTGCTAAATCTCAAATTTTCTTAACTACTGGTAAAACTGCAACTTTTATTGGAGCAACTCTTGGTTCAAATTTTAAATATGTTCTATTATTTTCTTCATCAATTGTATAAGCATCACAAATTGCTGCTAAAGTAATTCTTCAAAGTCCCATTGCTGGTTCTATAACAAAAGGTAGAAATCTTTTATTATTAACTGCATCAAAATATGATAGATTTTGTTTAGAAGCAGTC
>CAZSQW010000051.1:0-5825 GCA_964609055.1 uncultured Candidatus Peribacteria bacterium | reverse complement strand
GGCATCCAGCACATTATCCTGCACCCCGTCATCGGCAAACCCGGTGCCCAGCCGCAAGTGATCTTTAAATTCCGCGACCGGTATGGCCGTGCCCGGCAGTGTGGTCAGCTCGACTAACATCATGGATTTTCTCCGAAATTCAATTCTTGAGAAATAAAAGCTGATGATGATTTAGTTATAACTTATCAAGCTGTGGTTGATGGACAATATGAAGGTTCATGAGATACAGAATTTGAAAATACTGAAACTTTAACAAATACTGCTACTTTTTATGGAACAATAGCTGAAAGTAATAATAATGAAGAGTGGGGATATACTGAACCAACTATTATTTGAACAACAGTTTCTTATAACTCTTCTGCTTCAGTAAAAGCTCCTCTTCCTACAAATAAAAAATACATAGTAAAAATAACTACTCCTGATAATACAGTTTATGATAATACAACTTGATTACCAAATAACATACCAGTTGCTTCAGAAATAGAGTATGCTGTAACTATGGATTTTCCAAATGTTAATTTTATAAATGCAAAAGTTATAGATGCACTACCTTTGATTGTTTGACCAAATGATCAAGTTTATGATTATGCTTTTCAAACTAATTCAAGTTTATTGGATATAAATTGAAATTCTATTGAAATAAATGATAATGATAATGATGGAATATCTGATTCTATTTTTAATTGACTTAATTTAACTTCTACTGGTTGGATTTCTGAAACTCCTGCTAATAATATAGAATTTGATTTATGAACTTGAACTTGAAATAAAACTTTTGCTATGACTTTTAAAGTAAAAGTTTTGGATGTAAAACCTGATGGAATAAATAATTGACTTGCTCCACTTAAAAATGTTTCATTTGCTTCTGTAAATGATGATCAAGCACTTCAAAATAATTTAGCTATTCAGGATGTAGAGCTTGATTTATGAATTCCAGAGCTTGAAATTACAAAAACAATGAGTGGGTCAGATATAGAAGCATGATCAGATATAGATTATTCAGTTGAAATAAAAAATATTTGAACAGAAACTGCATATATAGAAAATTTAATAGATACTCTACCTTCTAATTTAGATTTACAAATCTATACTATTACAGGTTCAGGTTTTACTGTAAATTCTCCTAGTTTAACTCAATCCTGAAATATTTTAACTATTTATTTTAATACTGGTTCTACAAATAGATCAGAATTACCTAAAAATACATCAGTTTTAATAGATTATAGTGTAAAAGCTAATAGTGGACTTTTGATAAATAATATTTCAAAAACTAATACTATTAGTTTAGATTATTATGCTTCTGATACAGCTAATTCTAATGATTTAAATAATTATGGACCACTTGAAGCAGAAACAAGTTTTATAACAAAACAACCAACAATTAATAGAACACTTATTTCTACAAGTGAAAGTTGAAGTAGTTCTAATAATTTAGAGATATGAGAAGAAGCTACTTTTGAGACTATTATTACTTTACCAAATTGAACTTATAATAATTCTAGTTTTGATGGACAAGTTTATAATGGATTAAAATTTTTAACAGGTTCAGTTGTATCTACTAGTTGAAGTTTAAGTTTTTCAACTGGTACTTGATTTACTTCTTGAACAAATAATATTGATTTTTGAACAATAGTTAATTCTGATACTGATAAAATAACTCCTGAAACAATAGTTATTCATTCTACTTATAGAACAGAAACTACTGCTACAACTTGAAATAAAAATTCTAGATGAGTATTTGAATATGATGGAAATAATATAGAAAAGAATGTTGTAGTTAAAATAGTAAAACCAAATATAGTTTTAAATAAATCAATTAGTCCAAGTTCTTGAGATGCTTGAGATACTTTGACTTATACTGTTTCAATGCAAAATAATTGAGGGGCTAATGCTTATGATTTAGTTTTAAAAGATACTCTTGATTCTAGATTTACTTTTGTAACTTGAAGTTTAGTTTTAAATTGATTTTCTTGAATTGAAAGTGATTTTTTATGAAGTAATTGAATTACTTTAAATAAACTTGATTTTGGAAGTTCTACTTGAGTTACTTTTCAAGTAAAAGTTAATGAAAATGTAGCTCCACAAGATAGTATTCCAAATACAGCTAATTTAGATTATTCTTCACTTGATGCTGATAATTCTCCAAATGAAGAAACTTATTCTATTAATTCATCTGTAAATTTTACAGTTAATGATATAAGTTTAGTTCATAATATTATTTCTACAAATAATCCAGATACTGCTTCTTGAAAATTTGATACTAGTTTATATGATTTAGCTTTATGAGAAGAAGCTACTTATAAGACAATTATTTCTTTTCCAGAATCTACTTCTACATGATTTGTAGTTACTCAAACTCTTCCAGCATGATATGAGTTTTTAACAGGTTCAGTTGTAAATTGAGATTTATCTAATAGTTTATCTTGAATTACTTTAAGTTGAAATATTATAACTTATACTTTTGATCCAATTATAATTAATTCTGGAAGTTGAAGTAAAAATTTAGAATTAAGTTCAACTTTAGTTGTACAAAATACTAATTCAGCAGGACAAGAACAAGGATTATCAACTTTACAAGCAACTTGGGATAATTCTCACTCTAAATCTATTACTACAAATCTAGATATAGTTGAACCAAATTTAGTTATAACAAAAGATTATGATAT
The DNA here is from genome assembly GCA_964609055.1 of uncultured Candidatus Peribacteria bacterium. Lineage (GTDB taxonomy): Bacteria > Patescibacteriota > Gracilibacteria > BD1-5 > UBA6164 > CALLPO01. Next base: position 3,159 of record CAZSQW010000051.1, on the reverse strand, counting down.
AACTACTTGAGATTATTGAGATCAAGCTGTTACAACTATTACAATTATAAATAATTGAACAGCTCCAGCTTATGATTTATCTTGGACTGATTTACAACCAAGTGATGTAACTACTAGTTGAAATTATTATTCTAATAGTTGAGCTTCAGTATTAAATGTATGAGATTCTATTACTTATTCTTATACTACAACTCTAGATAATACAGTTACAGCTGGTCAAATACTTACTTGAACTGCAAGTATAGATTATACTTCAATGCCATTAGCAAATTCAAATGAAAAATCTTATAATACTTCTGATACTGATAATATTCAAGTAGTAGTTGCTGGTTGATTAGTGGCTACTTTAGATACTTCTAATACTGAAAGTATTTGATGAGTATCTAGTTATACTATAAAAGTTCCAATTGCTGAATGAACTACTAATACTTTAAGAATAGAAGATTTACTTCCAACTTGAATAGAAGTTAATACAGGTTCTATAGTTGTTAGTTGAACAGGAATTACTTTTTCAGGATCTACAGAGCCTAGCTTTACTTCAACAGGTATGATTTGGGATTTTACAAATGTAGTAAATTCAGATACAAATAATGCAACACCAGAATATATAGAGATACAATTTGATACACTTTTAAAAAATGAATCAGTAAATAATGCTTGAGATACAAAAGTTCACCAAGTAAAAGCATTATATAATTGAGGAAATGAAAAAAATGCTACAACTCAAATTCTTACAGTTGTAGAACCAAGTGTTTCTCTTGATATAACAAATACTTATACACAAGCTAATAATTTAGTTAAATATACTTTTTCTTTAACAAATACTTGAACTTCTAAAGCCTATGATTTAGATTTATCTACTTTACTTCCAGCTTGAGTAACTTATACTTGAAGTTTAAATATTACAAATACAGGGTGAGCAGTTAATTTAGTTAAATCTTGAAATAATTTTACTATTCAAGAATTAGCAGTAAATAACTGAAATCCACTTACATTTGAGATTTATGCTTATGTAGATGATAATCATAGTTTAGGGGAAAACTTAACTTTAACTTGAAATTTAGTTTATACTTCACAACCTTGAAATAATCCAGATGAAAGAAATGGAAATGGATGAATTGATGATTATAAAACTAGTGATACAACAAGTTTTAGTTATGAAGATGCTATTTTAGATGAAAAAATAGAAGTTAGTGATGATAATGCAGGAGATCATTTAGGTTGAGAAACTTATACTTATACTGTTACTTTAACAAATACTTGAAATGTTAATTTAACTAATATTACAACTACAATAAATATTCCAAACTATTTAAGTTGAGCTACTTTTTCTTTACAATCTATTCCTGGTTGAGCTACAAGTTCTTATTCTTCAACTTGATGAATAAATAATAATTGATTATTAACTGCTTCTTGAATTAATATTTCAGTTTGAAACTCTGTTACTATTGTTTATAAAATAGATAGTTTACAAAATACTCCTGATGGAACAACAATAACTACAATAGCACAAGTATCAGATACTCCAGAGTGAGCAATTTGATGAAATCCAGAAGTTCCATTAACAATAATAGCTCCAAAACTTGAAACTACTTCTGTTGAAACTGATGATAATTGATGAAATTTATATAAAAATGAAATCATAACTCACAAGTCAACAATTAAAAATATTTGAACTGCTACTTGAACAAATATGGCTGTTGTTTTAACTTATAACACTTGAACTGTTACTTATATTTCAGGAAGTTTGGATTTTGCTAGCTGAAGTTTAATTAATACTGGTTCAATAGTAATTGATGAAAATGCTTGAACAATTAGTTTTATTATAACAAGTATTGATCCAAATGTTTTAGAAGAAATTACATTTAAAACAAAAGCTACTTGAAATGTTTGAGATAAAGTAAAAACTACTATTAGTGCTCAAGTTCAAGAATGATTTAGTTCAAATACTACAAGTAATGAATTAGAAATAGTTAGAGTCCCATCATGATGATGAAGTTCTAGTTATAGTAATAACTACTATAAGAAAAAGCAAAAAGAGAATAAGAAGCAAGAAGAAATAAAAAAGAAACAAGAAGAAGTAAATAAGAAGAAAGAAGATGAAAAACAAAGAAAATTAAAAGAAAGCCTTATAAAATATTATGATGAATATAAAGGTTTATTAGAAAAAAAAGAAAAATTAAAAGAAATTTTACAAGAAGAACAAAAAGTAGAATTATGATTTAAGATTCCAGAATTTTTACCAAAAACTTGAACTCCAATAGAAAAAAGAGTAAAAATAATAAATGTAAAATCTATTGAAACAGAATTGCCAAATAAAGAAGTTTTTAGACTTGCTGGAAGTAATAATTCTGATATTAATTATTGGAAACAAGTTTTACCAGAGATTGATCAAAATAGAGATAAATATCTTGTAATTCCAAGTAATTGACTTGTTATTCCTGTAAATATGGTTCCAGAAAATACAGCTGATTTTACAAAAATGGTTTCTTGAAATGAAATTAATGTAAATACTTATTTAAAAACTTGAGCTATGGAATATCCAAATTCTTGAAAACTTGGTAAACCAGGAAATAAAGTAATTTTTGGACATTCTAGTTACTGGAAAAAAGATGATTGAAGATATAAAACACAATTTGGTAAGATTATAGAAATGGATTCATGAGAAGAAGTTTGGGTTTATAAAAAAATTAATTGAGAATTTAAAAGATTTAGATATAAAGTAACAAAATCATATAATACTCCTGCAAAAGATGTAAAAGTTTTATTACCAACAAAAACTTCAACTATTACATTATTTACTTGTACTCCTATTTGAGGAATAGCTTGAAGATGGATAATAAAAGCAGATTATATAAATGAGGAAAAAATTAAACTACAAAATGATCTAGACTGAAAAAATATTTCTTTGAAATATAAAAGAATAATTAGTAAGTTTAATTATAGAATTTCAAAATTAGATAAAACTAAACAAAAAGAAATTATAGTAAAAATTTTAAATAAAATAGATAATTTATTAAAACAAAATAAAATAAAAAATAATAAAAAAATAAAAGATATTTTAGATTATCTAAAAATGAAATTAATAGAACAATTATTTAAAAAATAGTTAATTACTTTGACAAATTTAAAATTAAAAATATAATATTTTTAATTAGT
>CAZSQW010000050.1:0-5925 GCA_964609055.1 uncultured Candidatus Peribacteria bacterium | reverse complement strand
TATTAATACTCATCTTTTATTATTCTACTACCTTCTGGTTTAATTTGATTCATATATTTACTACTTTTTCTTTTGTTATATGGTATTTCTACTTTTCATAATATACTTTCAAAAGCAAATTGTCATATTCTCATTCAAGGATAAAGAGCTACTGGTATATTATTAATATTAGTTATTTCAAGTGTAATTGTTCATTCAAAACCAGGATCTATAAAACCTGCTGTAGAGTGAATTACAATTCATAATCTACCTATTGAGCTTCTACCTTCACATCTTGCAACTAAATCTTCTGGAATTTTTATTTTTTCCATTGTAACTCAAAGAACAAAATCTCAAGGATGAAGAATAAAAGGAGTTTTTGTATCAAATTCTACTTCTACTAAATTATTTATATAATTAGGCTTAGTTGGATCAATTACAACTAAAGTATTTTTTTTATAATATTTAAAAGTAGTTCATAATCTAAAATCTAAACTAGCAGGTCAAATTTGTTTATTAATATCATAATTATAATTATTTTGTATAACTAAATCTCAAATTTCTAACCTTCTTTTTATTTCTGAATCAGATAAAATCATATTTTATTTATTTAATAGTATTACATGTTCTCTAATTTGTTTTTCAAAATATTCATAATTAAATTCTTTTGCTCTATTTTCACAAGATTTTCTCATAGATAAAGAAACTTCTGGAGTTAAATATTCAACAGCTTTTATAATATCTTCAATTTTTCATCATTCTGGTATTAAAACTCCTGTTTCTCAATTAATTATAGTTTCTTTTATTCAACCCTCATCTACTCAAATAACTGGTTTTCAAGCAGCCATTGATTCTACTGGAACCATTCAAAAATCTTCATTTATAGGAATACAAATTCCAGCAATAGATTTTCAAATATATTCAGTAAATCAAACATTACCTAAACAAGTGACAAATTTTATGTTTTCATAACCTTTTGCTAGTTCAAAAATTTCTTCTTTTTGAGGATCATTTATTCAATAAATAATAATTATTTTTTTGTCAGGCATTTGTTTAAATGCTTTTACAATATTATCTATTCTTTTTGCACTTGATAGTCTTGATACTGAAATATAATAATCTCATTGATCTATATATTTAAATTCTTCTAATTTTACTGGTGGATACAAAACCTCTGATTTCTCTCAAACAAAATGTTCAAGTCTAGCTTGAGTATTTTTAGAATTAGTTAAAATTAAATCAAATTTTTTAATTTCTTTTTCATACATTTTTTTAAAAGCCCAACTTATTCAGTTGAAAAGTGGTTTTAAATAAGGTTTCAATTTCAAAAGATATTCTTCTCTTAAATCATATAAATATCTTGGTGGAGTATGGCAATAATAAATTGTTTTAGAATTTGGATTACAATTTCTAATAGCACTTATACAATCTCATGAAAAAATTACTGTTTCATAATCTGCTAAAAATTTTGTCTTAAACAAAAATGCTTGCTTTAATTTAAGATGCCTAAAACCTTTTTTAAAAATTTCACTACTAACTTCAATCATTTTTCATTGAAATCATTCATCTCTTAAATTAAAACTTCATCTACTAAAAAAACCAGATGCAATATCAGCATCTAGAGCCTTAGCCATCATAATAATTAATCTCTCTCAACCTCATTTATATAAAAATGTATCATGTAAAATAAGTGTTTTTCTATCAACTCAATCTAGTGAATTAAAAATTTTCATTAACTATATATTTATATATTAAAATAACTATAATAGTTTATACAAAAATATTACTTTTTCAAGTTTATATCTTTTATATTTAACATTGAATAAATATTAAATTAATTTTATAATTTTGTAATTAGACTTAAAAAAAATATCTTCTTTAAAATTTTTAATTTTAAAGGTGATTTTTCTATTGAACTGTGATAAAAAATTGCAATTATATTATTTTTTTATATATTATATATAATATAATATATAAAATATTTTTTAAATCTTTTAATTTATGAAAATTTTATCAAATTTTGATACTAGAATGGATTCAAAAATTTTTTTAAAAAAAATAAAACAATATTGAAATCATAATGTTTTACTTATAAAAAGACATCCTTTATTTTTATATAAAGCTTTTTTAAGTGGTATTTTAGCAATAGTTATATTTATATTATTACTTTATTTATTATATTTTAAATATTCAGATGATACTATTTTTTATTATGTTTTTTTAATATTAAATTTATTATGAATATGATTATGGTTAATTATTTTAATAAAAAAAATAGTATTAAAATTATTTACTTATGTTGAATTTATATCTTCTAAAGAGGAATTAGAAAAAATAGATTTATCACAATTTGGTAGTTTTTTGAGATATTCTTTTGCATTATTTTTTTATCAATTAACAATAAGTATTTCTAATATAATTATATTATTTATTTTAGAAAATGAAAAATCTGTTAGTTTGTTATGAGCAACTGGTATTTTTATTTTAAATATAATTTTTCTTTTTTTGATTGTTAGAATAATTAAAAGGTTCATAGATTTTGAAATGGATTTTATTATTGTCACAAAAGATGAAATAGAATGATTTAATCAAGAATGAATATTTAAAAGAAAAGTTATTTCACTAGATATCACAAAAATTAGGTCTATTACAACTGAAAAAAATGGTTTTTTGAAAAGTTTGTTTAATATAGGTTCTTTAAAGATTTTATCAGAATGAGATACTGAACATAAATGAGAAATTCGATTTAATTATATTCATAAACTATGAACATTAAAAACGGCTGTATTATGATTAATTAAGCAAAATGAAAATAGAACAGGAATATTTAAAGATAATTAAAATAAATAAATAACACTAAAATAAATGATAATTTATAATAAAATTATAATATTTTTTATAATATTAATATTTTCAGTTAATAATATTTCTGCAAAATATATTGTGGAACCTAAAATTGAAAAATTAATTTCAAATTTTATAGTTAAAATTGATAAAAAATACAGTTCAAATATTGATAAACAAATTTTATTTTTAGAAAAGATTAATTCAAAAATAAATAATATTTTAGAAAAAAAGAAAATCAATTCTAAAAATAAAAAAATATTAAATGATATTATGATATTATTTAATGAAGAAATTTTTAAATTAAAAGGAAATAAAGATAAAAATAATACAGAACAAAAACTTTTAGAAAAAAATATTCTAAATAATTTAAAACAAACTTTATCAAAAATAAATGCTGAATATACAAGTATTCAAATATGAAAAAAAATATATAAAGTGACTGAAAATATAGAATTTATAGAAAATAATGAAATAAAAAAAATTATTTTTAATAAATATTTTAAAATAGATACCAAAAATTATAAACAATTTAAATCAAAAAAATGAATTATATTAGTTTTTGCAAATTGAAAAAACTGGTTTGTAGAAGACTATAATATTGAAAAAAAAATACCATATTCAAATTGAAAAACAGTATTTAAAAATTTTATTACACATTCTAATAAATACATATTAGAAAATAATATTTTTTATTCATATAATTTTAAAAACTTTAATTTTATAAAAAATACATATTGATTTTATAAATCAGAATTAGAAAATAATAATATTAATCCCTCAACTTCAATTTTATATTTATCAAAAAATAATAAATATAATTTTATAACAGATTATAAAAAAACTAAATTAATAAATTCAGATATAATTTTTTGAATTACAGATAAAGATATTTTTTTAAAAAATTTAATAAATGATAAATTATATTTAACTTGAGATACAGATAAATTATTTGAAGAATTAAAAGAAGAAATAAAAAATATAACAAACAAAAATACTTTGTGAAAAGCTATGGAAAAAGAAGAAAAAATAAAAATTATTTATAATTTTATTTTAAAAAACATAGAATATACTCAAAATTTAGATTTGGAGGATAAAAAAATATTTTCAGGTATATTAACTTATAAAAATAAAAATGGAGTTTGTGAATGATATGTTAAGTTAATGTCTTACTCATTAAAATTTGCTTGAATTAAAGATGCTGAAGTTATAAGATGAGATGTAATAGATGCATTGGATTTTCCTGAAATATGACATGCTTGGCTTAAAATATGAGATTTATATTATGATCCTACTTTTGATGATCCTACATGAATAAATAGTACAAAAACTTTTTCAGAATATAAATATTTTTGATTACCAAAAGATTTATTATATGTAAATAGGTTTGATTATTGAACAACTCCAGAATATTTAAAATTTAAATCTTTAGATTATAGGAAAAATTTTGTAAATAAAAATTTAGAAAAAATATATAAAAAATATTTTTCTAAAAATTACTTAATATTAAAACCTGTATTTTTTAATAAAAAATACAATATCCCAATATGAAAAAATATTACTATTAAAGAAATTAAAAAAATTATTCCTTTTTATGAAGTTACAGAAAAGAATAATTGAGAAATATTTTTTTATAAAAATAGTAATAAAAAAAATATAAAAAAATTACAATATTTTTTAGTTACTGATAAAAATATAAAACAAATTTTAGCTCAGTTAGATTATAAAACAGAAGGTTTATATTTATTTAATTGGAAATTAAAAAATTGAAAAAATGAATATAGAATAGGATTTGATGTAGTTATAAAATAATTTTATATAAAAAAGATATAATTCTTTTGACTAATACTATAAAAACTATAAAATAGATTAAATTAATATTTTAATCTATTTTTTATGCAAGAAAATTTTTACAAACAAGAATTTAAAAAACTAAATGAAGCTCAAAAAGAAGTTGTTGAGAATATAAATTGACCAATAATGGTTGTTGCTGGCCCTTGAACAGGGAAAACCCAAATTATTGGAATGAGAACAGCTAATATTATAGAAAATGCAGGAGTTAATCCAGAAAACATTTTAATTACTACTTTTACTGAAGCTTGAGTTATTGCTATAAAAAAAAGATTATCTAACTTTATTTGATCAGAAGCATATAAAGTTAAAGTTGCTACAATTCATTCTTTTGCTCAAGATATAATTACAAGTTATCCAGAAAAATTTGCTGAATTTAAAGCAAGTATTACTATTGATGATATTGAAAGTTTACAAGTTTTAACTGATATTATAGACACAAATATCAAAAATAATAACATTGAATATCTTTTCACAGCTTTTGATAGATATATGTATTTGAGAGATATAAAAGATAGAATAGGGAAGCTGAAAGCTGAATGAATTAGTTTTGCAAAATTTGATAAAATAATTAGTGAATTAAGAACTGAATATGATCAAAAACTAGAAGATTTAAAATCTAATAAAAGAATTAGAGATTTAGAAAAAAGAACAAAAAAAGATAGTGAAAATTATAAAAAACATATTTGAAAATTAACAGAATTAAATTTTTTTTATAAAATATATCAAGATTATTTAAAGAAAAATTCTTTGTATGATTTTTCTGATATGATAAATTTTGCTGTTAAAAAATTAGAAGATGATGAAGATTTAAAATATGATTTAGCTGAAAAATTTCAATATATAATGCTTGATGAATATCAAGATACAAATAATTCTCAAAATAAATTAATTGATTTAATTTTGTCAGTTTGAAATAGTAAGAATATTATGGTAGTTTGAGATGATGATCAGTCAATTTATAGATTTCAAGGAGCAAATATTGAAAATATGCTTGATTTTGTAGGGACTTATCCATATACAAAATTTATTGTTTTGAAAAATAATTATAGATCTGCTCAAAGTATTTTGGATTTATCAACAGATTTAATTGAAAATAATTCAGGGAGGCTTGTAAATAAATTACCTGATTTAAAAAAAGAGTTAATTGCTCAAAGAGATTATAAAGATTTAAATAATAATAAATATTTTATTTTACAAGATGAAATTTTAGAAAAATTATTCATTTTGGAAGATATAAAAAAGAAAAGC